>RFNE01000242.1 GCA_009927375.1 Actinomycetota bacterium
TCGTCCTCTCGGGAATCATCGGCATCCTCCGCGTGCAGTACCTGCGCGAACCAATCCCGCGAGATCCGGACGAGAAGGTCACGTTGCACTCAGCAATGGAAGGGTTGCGTTTCATTCGCCGGACGCCGATTCTGCTCGCCGCAATCTTGCTCGACCTCTTCGCCGTGCTCTTCGGCGGCGCAGTGGCGTTGTTGCCGGTGATCGCCGAGGAACGACTCGGTGTCGGCAACATCGCGTACGGCTGGCTTCGTGCCGCTGGGGGAATCGGGGCGGCATCAATGGCGGCGTTCCTCGCGATTCGGCCGCTTCGTCGCAACGTCGGTCGAATGCTGCTCGTCGCGGTCGCATTCTTCGGAATCGGCACCGTCGTGCTCGGCATCACGCGATCCTTCGTGGTCGCGTTCATCGCGGTGCTGGTGCTGAATGCCGCGGACATGATCAGCGTCTTCATCAGGGGATCGATCGTTCCGCTCGTGACGCCCGACGAAAAGCGCGGTCGCGTGTCTGCCGTGGAGAACGTGTTCATCGGAGCGACGAACGAACTTGGCGCATTCGAGTCGGGGGTCGCATCGCAGACCTTCGGCACGCCGGCGACCGTCGTCGGTGGCGGCATCGCGACGATCGCCGTCGTTGGTATCTGGTGGTTCGGATTCCCGTCATTGCGACGAATCGATCAATTCAGTGATCTGGAAGCGCCGGAGAATCCACAATGAAGATTCGCACCGCCTGCCCATTGGATTGTCCCGATACGTGTTCGCTCGAGGTGACCGTCGAAGCGGGGAGGATCGTCGACATCGACGCCGCACCCGCGGATCACTCATCGAACCCATTGACTGACGGATGGATCTGCAAGAAGGTCAAGCACCATGCCGAGCGCGTCTACTCACCGGAGCGGATCCTGCGACCGTTGATCCGAGTCGGGTCGAAAGGCGAGGGGAAGTTCCGCGAGGCGTCGTGGGATGAAGCGATCACGCTCGTTGCAGGAAAGATTCGCGCCGCGATCGAAGAGTCGGGGCCGGGAAGCGTGATTCCCTACCTCTACAACTCGTCGAGCGCGCGCATCGACAAGAAGCGTCTCATGCCACACCTCTTCGAGCGCCTTGGGTGCCCGGAGGTTGAACAGACGATCTGCGCGAGCACGAAGTCGGCCGCCTGGGAATGGACTTTCGGCGGGATGCTCTCGGCAGATCCGCTCGACGTCGTCCACGCGAAGCTTCTCGTGATCTGGGGTGGGAACCCTGGAGCGAGCAACACCCACCTTTGCCACTCATCACCGAGGCAAAGAAGTCGGGTGCAAAGTTGGTCGTGATCGACCCGCGCCGAATTTCTGTCGCCGATCGCGCCGATATCCACCTCGCGATTCGACCAGGCACAGACGTCGTGCTTGGTTATGCCATCGCCGCCTGGCTCGTCGACAACGGACATGTAGATCATGCCTTCGTTGATGAACATGTCGCGGGTTACCAGGAGTTCGTCGCCGCCGCACGGGAGTGGTCGATCGAGCGGGCTGCGCACGTCTGCGGCGTAGACGCGAACGACATCGTCCAGGTTGCGCAGTTGATCGCGACCATCCGGCCCGCGATGTTGCGAACCGGGTGGGGGATGGAGCGCAATCGCAACGGGGCGAGTGCATATCTCGCCGCCCACGGCGTGTGGGCGATCGCGGGTCACTTCGGCGTTCGCGGGAGCGGCGTCCTCGACTCGACATCGAAAGCGTTCCCCAACTCGGTTCTCGTCGAGTGGCCGGAAGGAGTCGAGCGACCGCAGCGCGGCACCATCAACATGAATCGCGTCGCGCGGGTCGTGAACGGCGATCGAAATGAGTGGCCCGTCGCGCCACGGGTACTCGTGATCCAAGGTGCGAATCCTGCGGTCACCTCGGTCGACCAGGTCGCGATGCTCGAAGCGCTCTCTCGTGAGGAAGTGTTCACGGTGTTGCACGAGCAGGTGATGACGGATACCGCGGTCTATGCCGACGTCGTGCTGCCCGCGACGTCGCACTTCGAAATCAACGATGTCGTCGGTTCCTATGGGTCGTATACGGCGCAGGCGAACAACAAGGTCATTGACCGAGTGGGAGAGTCGAAGTCCAACGGGGAGGTTGCGGAGGCGCTTGCTCTCGCGCTCGGTTTTTCTCGAGAGGAATTCGACGCAAGTACCGACGCAGTCGATCAGCTGGTCGCCGACTCCCTGTGTTCGGGATCGATCGTGGTGCGCGAGCCCGGCGCAACGATCCAATTCCGCGACACATTCCCGACGTTCGGCGACCAGAAGATGAAGCTGTGGCGCGAAGATCACCCCTTGCCTGGCCCGCGGTTCGTCCCGCTCGAAGACGAGCGCCATCCGCTCACGTTGATTTCGCCTGCCACGACGTTCACCATCAATTCGATGTTCGGCGACACCGCGCCACCGCCCGCAGTCGTGAAGGTGTCGATCGCAGACGCACGGGAGCGGGGAATCTCCGATGGTCAGCTCGTCGAGGTGACCAACTCGAGAGCAACGATTCGTATTCCGGCTGAAGTCGATGGCGCGATGCGCGCTGGAGTGTGCTCGATCCCGAAGGGCTTGTGGAGGCGCAGCGTTGCAGGTGGACTCACTGCAAATGCATTTGCACCTGACACGTACAGCGATCTCTCGGACGGTGCATGCTTCAACGATGCGCGTGTCGAGATTCGTGCGCTGTAGTCCAACTACGCTGTTGTAATGGCTGACGCCCCCAAGAAGCCAGGAATCATCCACGAATTCAAGGCCTTCGTCAACCGAGGCAGTGTGGTCGACGTCTCGGTGGCCTTCGTCATGGGCGCCGCATTCAAGACGGTCGTCGACGCCTTTGCCGGAGACGGCAAGGACAACCAGGGCATCCTCGGTGGTCTGGTTGGTGCGATCTTTGGTGGGTCGCGCCCCAATTTCAACGACAAAGGGCTCACGCTGAACGGCAGCTTCATTCCCGTCGGGGCGCTCTTCACCTCGGTGCTCAACTTCCTCATCATGGGCATCGTGATGTTCTTCGTCATCAAGGCATACGGGCGGTTCCGAAAGTCCCAGATGGAGGAGACGACGAACGAGCTCTTGAAGTCGATCCGCGACGAACTGCGCGACCAGCGGGGCTCGTGAAGCCGTCCGCGCGCGTCGCACTGGCGCTCATGCTCGCTTCATGTGTCGGATTGGCGGGGTGTTCGACGGTGCGGTCGTTGTTCGGTGGATCGGATCGTCTGGACGGCTTCGGACGCATTCCGAGCGGAGAGTTCAACACCGTGGTGACGCTTCCCGACGGTGTGACGATCGACTTCCCCGAGCTCATTGGCAACATGATCGGACCTCAGGTTTCTGGCTCGCGCGTCTTGATTATCGGAGACTCGATCATCGCCAGCACCTCCAGTCGTTATGGAAACGAGATGTGCACGACGTTGACCAAGCTCGGTTGGCAGGTGGCGGTCGAGGCGCAAGCGGGTGAGTTCATCGACTTCGCGCAGAAAGTGGTCGGGCGTCGACTTGAAGACGGTTGGGACGCGGTGGTGCTATTCCTCGGCACCAATTTTGACGGCAACGCCAAACACTTCGATGACTCCCTACGCGAGACGATTGCCGCGATCGGACCGACGCCGTTGGTGATATTGACGACGGGCGAATTCCGGTCGCAACAGCGCGTCGTGAACGACCTCATTCGTCGAGTGGCACTCGACTTTCCACACATGACCTTGCTCGATTGGTCGCAAATCGCCAAGAACCCAGGAGTGATCGGAAGCGATGGCGTTCACCTGACGGCGAACGGACGAGACGTGCTCGTGACGTCGATTGCCCGTGCGCTCGAGTTCGCTCCGGATCGCAACAACGGCCAGTGCCTCGACTCCGTGTTCCGCAACGACTCCAAGGTCATCGGGGTGATGCCCGAGCCGTCCGGCGAGGTTCCAACGGAAACGACCGTCGTGGATCCAGCTCAAACGACGCTTCCCTGAGGACGACCGCTAGGGTCGCGAGATGACTTCTCGCATGAACATCGGTCTTTTTCTTCCACCATCGACGGATCCCTCGACGGGGTCGTCGCTGATGCGGCCCAGGCGGAGCGCGACGGCTTTGCCTCGTATTGGGTTCCACAAATCTTCGGACCCGACGCACTCAGCACGCTGACCGTCGTCGGTCGAGAGGTGCCGCGGATCGAACTCGGAACGAGTGTGATTCCGACCTATCCACGACACCCGATGATGCTTGCCCAACAGGCACTCACCGCCAACGCCGCATCCGGCGGGCGTCTCTGCCTCGGCATCGGACTCAGCCACAAGGTCGTCATCGAGGACATGATGGGCATGTCATTCGACAAGCCTGTGCGCCACATGCGCGAATACCTCTCGATCCTGATGCCGCTCATCGAGAAGCAGAACGTCTCGTTCTCCGGCGAGACGTACACCACGCACGCTGGTCTCGGTATCCACGGCGCGAGCAAGTGCGGTGTCGTCGTTGCAGCCCTCGGACCGCAGATGCTCAAGCTTGCTGCTGGCATGACCGATGGAACGCTCACCTGGTGCACCGGTCCGGAGACGCTCCGCACCCTCACCGTGCCGACGATTACGGAGGCGGCCAAGCAACTCGGCAGGCCCGCGCCGCGTGTCGTCGCCGCATTGCCGGTCTGTGTCACGTCGAACGTCGCGGATGCCAAGGAACGTGCATCGAAGATCTTCGCGGTGTACGGACAACTTCCCAGCTACCGAGCGATGCTCGATCACGAAGGTGCAGCAGGTCCGCCGACATCGCAATCGCAGGTTCGGAGTCGGAGGTGCACGACCGGATTGCCTCGCTCGAGTCAATCGGCGTCACCGACTTCGCCGCGGTGGAGTTCGGCGCGACGCCAGACGAGGCGGCCGCGACTCGCGCAGTGATGAAGAAGTTGATCGCTCGCTAGCGCAGCGAGATTGGAGTTCCGAGGGTCGCGTTGACCTCGTCGAAGAAGTCATTGCCCTTGTCGTCAACCACGATGAAGGCGGGGAAGTCGCGAACCTCGATCTTCCACACGGCCTCCATGCCGAGCTCGGCATATTCGAGAACCTCGACTTTGGTGATGCAGTCTTGGGCAAGGCGTGCGGCTGGTCCACCGATCGAGCCGAGGTAGAAGCCGCCGTAGGTCTTGCACGCCTCGGTGACCTGGCGCGAGCGGTTGCCTTTTGCGAGCATGACGAAGCTTCCGCCTGCAGCTTGGAACTCGCCGACATAGGAGTCCATGCGTCCTGCTGTCGTCGGCCCGAAGGCGCCCGACGCCATTCCCTCCGGAGTCTTGGCGGGTCCCGCGTAATACACGCAGTGGTCCTTCATGTATTGGGGGAGTCCGTCGCCGGCGTCGAGTCGCTCTTTGATCTTGGCGTGTGCGATGTCGCGAGCCACGACCATCGGTCCGGTGAGCATGACGCGCGTCTTGACTGGATACTTGGAGAGCGTGTCGCGAATCTCGCTCATCGGCCTGGTGAGGTCAATCGATACGACGGTGTCGTGGAGGTCCTCAGTCGTCACTTCGGGGAGGAATCGAGCGGGATCGGTCTCGAGCTGTTCGAGGAAGATTCCGTCACGTGTGATCTTGCCGAGCGCCTGACGATCCGCGCTGCATGAGACCGCCATCGCGACGGGGCAACTCGCGCCATGGCGAGGGAGGCGGATGACGCGCACGTCGTGGCAGAAGTACTTGCCACCGAACTGTGCACCGATCCCGGTCTGCTGGGCGAGGGTCAGGACCTTTGCTTCGAGATCGAGGTCGCGGAATCCGTGACCGGTTGCGCTTCCACTCGTCGGAAGTGAATCGAGGTATCGCGCGCTCGCAAGCTTGGCGGTCTCGACGGCGTATTCTGCCGACGTTCCACCGATCACGATCGCGAGATGGTACGGAGGGCATGCCGCCGTGCCGAGCGTCTTCATCTTTTCGAAGAGCCACGGCAACAAGGTCTTTTCGTTCAGCAAGGCCTTGGTCTCTTGGAAGAGGTAACTCTTGTTCGCCGAGCCGCCACCTTTGGCGAGGAACAGGAACTTGTACTCATCTCCGTCGACCGCGTGAACCTTGATCTCTGCAGGGAGATTGGTGTTGGTGTTGCGTTCCTCGTACATCGACAGCGGCGCGAGCTGGCTGTAGCGAAGGTTGCTCGTGAGGTACGTGTCGTAGATGCCGCGGGCGATTGCCTCTTCGTCCCCACCGCCGGTGAACACGAACTGACCCTTCTTCGCCTTGACGATCGCCGTACCGGTGTCCTGGCACATCGGAAGGACACCGCCTGCGGCGATGCTTGCGTTCTTCAGGAGGTCGAGCGCAACGAACCGATCATTCGCACTCGCTTGTGGGTCGGCGAGGATGTTGGAAAGTTGCTGGAGGTGACCCGGGCGAAGCAGGTGTGCGATGTCGCGCATCGCAGTCCGTGTGAGCATCGTGATCGCAGAGGGATCGACACGCAGGAATTCGCCGTGCGGTGTTGCGAACGTGTCGATGCCGTCAGTGCTGAGGAGTCGATACTCGGTCGTGTCGGGACCGAGTGGCAGGAGTTCGGTGTGTACGAATGGTGCTGGCTGGGAGGAGGCCATGACGTTTCCCAACCGCTCGCGCTTAGACGAGCGCCGGCGTTCCCTTGAATGCGCCAGGGTCACCCGACGCAGGGATGAGCGGCTTGGACCACGCAACGGTCTCTGCGATCGTCGTTGCGACCGCGCGCCACTCCTTCGGGTTCCAGCCCTCCGCGCTCGCGGGCACCGTGCCGTCTCCACGGAGGAACACGAAGGCCGGAAGCTCGCTCAGTCCCAACTGCTTCACGAAGATGCGGTCGGGGTCGGCGAACGTGAGGAACTCGGTGGCAAGTGGTCCGAGGAACTGCTTGGCTTCGGGAGCGCTCGCAGTGACGACGAAGTTGACGCGCGTTGCGGCCCCGGAGAACTGGCGCATGATGCGCGCACAGGTGTTCAGGATCCAGGCACTCTCGTGGGTGTACGGGTCGATCACGAAACTCGTGAGGTGGAACATCGTGAGCCACTCGCGCAAGGTGCGACCGTCCGCGTCGAGTGGGGTGAGGACGGTGTCGAGGGAGGGTGCTGTTGCCACGCCTGAAACGGTAGCAATGTTGGGTCTCGCGACCCGATATGGCCGTCGGCACATCCATTCGTGTGCCCACTGCGTCGCCCCCTAGCCTTGGGCGCATGTCCGCACGTTCACGCAACCTGCCCCGTCGTTCCTGCCTGTCGATTCCTGGATCGTCGGACAAGATGCTCGCCAAGGGTCCTGGCATTCCCGCCGACATGGTGTTCCTCGACCTCGAAGACGCAGTCGCACCAAAGGAAAAGGAAGCGTCGCGGTCGAAGATCGCCACAGCGATTCGCACCCAGGAGTGGGGCGACAAGGTGCTCTGCGTGCGAGTGAACGACTGGTCGACCAAGTGGACGGCCTTCGACATCATCGAAGTCGTTGGCAATGCAGGGCCACGTCTTGACGAGATCATGTTGCCCAAGGTCGAATCGGCCGCACAGGTCGTTGCCACCGACATGTTGCTTCGCCAGGTCGAAATCGCCGCCGGTCTGCCCATCGGCCACATCGGTATCGAAGCGCAGATCGAAACCGCGCGCGGCCTCATCAACGTCGAGGAGATTTGTGCGGCGAGCCCGCGACTCGAGACCATCATCTTCGGACCGGCGGACTTCGCGGCCAGCATGGAGATGCCGGTCCTCACCGGTGGCGTGCCAATTGACGAGTATCCCGGCGACCACTTCCACTACGTGTTCAACAAGATCTTGATGGCCGGACGCGCGAACTCGTTGCAGGTCATCGACGGTCCGTTCCTCCACGTGCGCGACTCCGAGGGATTGCGCAATTACTCATTGCGTGCACGCATGCTCGGCTTCGACGGCAAGTGGGCGCTGCACCCCGATCAGGTGACCGTGCTCAACGACGTCTTCTCGCCGACGCAGGAGCAGTTCGACCGTGCATGGGCGATCATCGACGCCTACAAGGAAGCGACCGAAGGTGAAGGCAAGGGCGCAGTGATGTTCGGTAACGAGATGATCGACGAGGCGAGCCGCAAGATGGCGCTCAAGTTCATCTCACGCGGTGAGCGCGCAGGTCGCGTTCGTTCGCCCAAGAGCTGATCTGTTCGTGTCGCCTCGCTTCGACGCGGTGCTCTTCGACGCAGGCGGCGTGTTCATCCTGCCCGACCCCGTCGCGATGTCGACCGCGGTTGCGCCGTTTGGGGGAGATGCTTCGATCCCTTCATTGATGCGCGCGCACTATGCGGGGATGGCCAATCTCGATCGCTATGCCGCCCAACACGCCAAGGACACGATCGACTCGTTCAGCTGGGAGCCGTATCGCGAGGCGTACATGGAGTGCGTGGGTGTGCCCGCGGAGCACAGGGCTGAGGCGCAGGATCGCGCACGCAAGATGTTCTCGCCGTTTCTCTGGCGCTTTCCGATCGACGACTCGGTCGCCGCGTTGTGGCGATTGCACCTCCACGGTCTGCCGATCGGCATCGTGTCGAATGCGAGCGGCCAGGTCGAAGCCACGCTTGCTGCCCAGTGCGTGTGTCAGGTCGGCTCGGGCGCAGGAGTTCCGGTGCTGATCGTCACCGACTCACACGCGGTCGGTGTCGCCAAGCCGCATCCAGGGGTGTTCGCGAATGCGATCGCGCTCTTGAATAGTCGTGGCATCACGACCGAGCGCATTGCCTATGTCGGCGACTCCTACGTGAACGACGTCGGGGGAGCGCGCAACGCGGGACTTCATCCGTTGCTTCTCGATCCCTACGACGATCACGCGGACTTCGATTGTGAACGCATCACGTCGGTGCACGACGTGATCGGATTCGTCTAGCGCGCCTTCGATTCCTCGCACAGTCGGCGGGCGATCACCTTCAGGCACAACGTCTCGTCTGCGCCTTCGAAGATCGACAACACTCGCGCGTCCACGAACAGGCGCGACACCGAGTATTCCTCTGCGTATCCGTATCCACCGTGGATCTGCATCGCCTCGCGAGTGACCCATTCGGCGGCCTTGCACACGTACGCCTTGACCATGCTCGCTTCCATGGCGCCCTCGCCCTTGCCCATCATCTTGGCGACGGCGTAGCTGAACTGACGCGATGCCTGCGTGATGACCGCCATGCGACCGAGCTTCAACTTCGTGAGCTGATAATCGGAAATCGGATTGCCGAAGACGGTGCGGTTCGTGGCGTAGTCGAGCGCGGCCTCGTAAGCGGCCTGCATGACGCCGACTGCGCGCGCAGCCGTCTGCAGTCGACCGTTTTCGAAACCTTCCATTTGGTAGTAGAAGCCCTTGCCAAGACCGTCGTCTTCACCGATCAGGTTGGCGTGTGGCACCCACCAGTTCTCGAGCGCGATCTCGTAGCTGTGCATCCCGCGGTAACCGATGGTGTCGATGGGACGACCCTCCATCTTTCCGCCACCTGGTTGGGTGAACACGAAACCGTGAGCCTCTCCGATCGGCTTCGGGACGATGAAGATGCTGAGACCCTTGTGCATCTTGGTGCGGTC
>RFNE01000075.1 GCA_009927375.1 Actinomycetota bacterium
ACGGTCGCCGTGTTGCGCGTGAGACCGAACCCGATCAACGTCGGGATGTAGATGCCCTCGACGATGCCCAGACCGCCAGGCGTTATGGGCACCACCGACATGATGTTGGCGAGACCGAACGACACGATCAAAGCATCCAAGTCGAGTGATGCGCCGAATGCGCGCAGGAACACCCACAACGCAGCTGCATCGAGCAGCCAGTTGACCGCCGCCCACATCAACACCCGCCACAGCAAACCCGGTTCGGAGGCGAGTCCTTGCAGCCGGTTCCCCATGTGACGCAACACGTCTGCTGCGCGGTCCTCGTCGAAGCGCAGCGTTCGCGCGCACCAACGCAACGCGCGCTCCGCGCGACCCTGCCCATCGATTAGACCGAAGATCAACGCGGCGGCGATCACCATCACGATGACGCCGACCAGCGCGGCCGTGCCGTACGCCGCGTTCACTCCTCGACCGGGAATCGAGGCGATGAGTCCGACCCACAAGATCAGGTTCAACACGACTGCAGACCCGAGACCGGCGGTGGCGAGGGCGAACCCCGCGTCCGGTCCGCTCACGCCCGAGAGGGTCAGCAAGCGATAGCCGAGCGCGCTACTCGCGGCACTACCTCCCGGGAGGATGTTGCCGACGGCCTTGGTGCTCATCTGGATTCGAAACAGTCGCCATACCGAGGGCGTCTGGTGGTGGGTGCCCAAGACGGCCTGCGTGAGCATCGAATACGCAAACAGTGCCGCCATCTCCAGGGCAAGCCCGAGGAAGAGCAACGACGGCGTGACGTGGCTCAGTTCGGCGACCGCATTACGAAAACCGGGGACGAGCGGAAGCACGAAGAAGTAGACGATCGCGGCGAACAGCACCCACTTCAGGGTCTTGAGGGTCGAGCGAAGCCCGCTGATCGATACCACTACCTCAAATGGTAGGCGAGTCACTCGCGCACGGTTAGGCCAATGGAAATACCTATCGGTAGCGTTGTCCCATGGCCACCACGCCCCCACAGACCGCGTCCGACATCACGCGCGCAGCAGAAGTCGTCGATGTTGCGCGCGGAATCGTCCGCACTGGAATCGCGACGTTGGTTGCAAATGGTGGGCCCGACGTTCAACAGCAACTCGCCTACGACATCGCTCACAGCGCAGCGGCCGTCGAGACGGCATCGTCACTCATCGACTACGGCGCAAAGGGTGAGACCGAGGGCTTGATCACGTGTGCGTTCGTGGCCGACATGGTCCACGAAGTCGCCTCGCGCATCCTCGGACGAGAATCCCTGTGGGGCGTCTCGGCACAACCATTCGCCTCGGTGATGGATTTCGTCGCAACGTACCGCAATCCCGATTTCGTCGCATCGTTGTCCTCCACCGCAGGCCCACGACACCTCGACGACGAGTTCGAAATGGTGCAAGACACGTTCCGCGGATTTGCCGCCAAGGTCATTGCGCCCGTGCGGAACACGTTCACCGTCACAACGACGACGTGCCGGAAGAAATCATCGCGGGTCTCGCAGAACTCGGTGCATTCGGGCTCTCCGTGCCGAGCGAATACGGCGGCTTCAGTGAGGGCGGCGACGGCGAATACATGGCGAGTTGCATCGCAACCGAGGAACTCTCCCGCGCATCGCTCGGGATCGGCGGCTCGCTGATCACGCGGCCGGAGATCTTGACTCGCGCACTCGTCAAGGGCGGGACCGAAGCACAGAAGAATGAATGGCTGCC
>RFNE01000177.1 GCA_009927375.1 Actinomycetota bacterium
TTCGAAGTGCGGGTCCTTGCTGTCGATCCCGAGCCACGCCAGCGCATCGATGATGCCCTGCGTCCACTGGGGCTGATTGCGCGACTCGTCAGTGTCTTCGATGCGCAATACGAACGTGCCACCCTGGCGCACCGCAAGGATCCAGTTGTAGAGCGCGGTCCGCGCGCCACCAACATGGAAGTACCCGGTCGGCGACGGCGCAAAGCGATAGCGCGGGGCGTCGGTCGACATGCGGCTCAAGGCTACCTCGGCAGGAACATTGGTCGGAGTTGCAACTAGCGTCACCGAGGTGACTGATCAACCGAATGTGTACGGCGAACGTCTCGCCGAGTGCTGCACCTCACCGATGACTGGTTTCTATCGAACGGGCTGTTGCGAAACTGGCGGCGACGACCACGGAGTGCACACCGTGTGTGCGGTGATGACCGACGAGTTCCTCGCCTTCTCGAAGTCCGTCGGCAACGACCTCTCGACGCCGATGCCCCAGTACGGATTCCCTGGACTCAAGGCCGGTGACCACTGGTGCCTGTGCGCGAGTCGCTGGCAGGAAGCGTTCGAGGCGGGCCACGCACCGAAGGTGAACCTGAAAGCAACTCACCTGCACACGCTCGAGTTCGTCAATCTTGCCGACCTCGAACGTTTCGCCGTCTAGGCGCCGGTGAGGGCCCTCCACGACATGGGCATCTGACTCGCCAATTGCTCGTTCGACAACTTGAACGTCGTCTCTGGAACCAGATCGACGAGCTCACGTGATTCGTAGTACGAGTGCGCCGGCGTGTCCAAGACCGCCAAACAGTTCCTTGCGCCGAGCGACCAGATCAGCGGGCGGCGACTCGAGCAACCAGCCCCAAATCGTGAGCGCGAACGTCACGTCGTGGATCACCGGAGCACGTCCATACATCGAGGCGCGACGGAGCGCGATCGCCACGGTGCCACGGATGGCGTCATCGAGTGATTCACCTGACTGCACACGAATGCGGTTACTCACCCGGCGTGCGATGGTGAGAGCAAATCCCTGGTCGGGTCCCTGGTGACCGAGATAGGAACCCTCGGGCTGCTTGCCGACGATGTCGCCCGGTCGGCCGAGCGTCCACGACTCGGGAACCGTGTTCGGCGACTCGTACGCGCGGGGGTTCTCTGTCGGGTCGACTGGTGCGAATTTTGGCGCTGCCATACCTCGGCGAGCCTAGTTCGTGGCGTTATGCAGGAGCCCGTACACGAGCGACTCTTCGAGTGCGTTCCAGGACGCCTCGATGATGTTCGCCGACACGCCGATCGTCGTCCACGAACGCTCGCCGTCAGAGGCATCGATGAGCACGCGGGTCACGGCACCCGTTGCAGAACCTGAATCGAGGATGCGCACCTTGTAGTCGGTGAGATGCACTCGCTCGAGCTGTGGGAAGCGACGCACCAGCGCCGCGCGAAGCGCGGTGTCGATGGCGTTCACCGGTCCGTTGCCTTCAGCGGTCGAGACCTCGCGGTCCTCGCCCACCCACACCTTCACCGTTGCTTCGGTGGTAAAGGTTCCGCTCGCAGCCTCGTCGGTGATGACGCGCATCGACTCGACGCGGAAGAAGTCCTGCTCCCAGCCCGTCGCACGGCGCATCAACAACTCGAGTGACGCATCCGCGGCCTCGAAGTGATAGCCCTCGTGCTCGAGGCGCTTCAAGTCGTCGATCACTTGGTTCACTGCGGGCCCATCCATCGTCAGACCGAGCTCGCTCGCCTTCATCTGGATCGTCGCACGACCCGCCATCTCCGACACGAGGAACCGTGTGCCATTGCCGACGAGTTCCGGGGCGATGTGCTCGTAGGCATCCTTGGCGCGGCTGATCGCCGACACGTGCAGACCTGCCTTGTGCGCGAACGCCGATGCGCCGACGTACGGGGCCTGCGGGTTGAGCGGACGATTGAGCACCTCGGCGACGTGGTTGCTGACCGCGGTCAGACGCTCGATGCGTCCCTCAGGCAGACACCCATATCCGAGCTTGAGCTGCAGGTTCGGAATGACGGTGGTCAGGTTCGTGTTGCCGGTGCGCTCACCGAGACCGTTCAGCGTTCCCTGCACGTGTCGTGCGCCGCTGTCCACCGCCGCGAGCGAGTTCGCCACTGCACAACCCGTGTCGTCGTGGCAATGGATGCCGATCGTGGCGTCGCTGCCGATGTGCTTCTTCACCGCAGCGACGATCGACAACACTTCTGATGGCAACGAGCCACCGTTCGTGTCGCACAACACCACGTGCGTCGCGCCGGACATGATCGCCGACTCGAGCACGCGCAGTGAGAACTCCGGGTTGTTCTTGTAGCCGTCGAAGAAATGCTCCATGTCGACGAGCACGCGACGACCATGACCACTCAGGAATTTCACCGAGTCTCCGACCATCGCGAGACCCTCGTCGAGCGTCGTCTGCAACGCATGTTCGACGTGGTAGTCCCACGCCTTGGCCACGATGCACACGCTCGAGGTCTCGGCTTCGATCAGATTGCGCAGCGTTGCATCGTCGTCGACCTTGCCCAGGGGGCGCCGCGTCGAACCGAAAGGCGACCAACGTTGAAGTCGACAACTTCAGTTCCTTGCGCGCGCGGGCGAAGAACTCGATGTCCTTCGGGTTTGCACCGGGCCAGCCACCCTCGATGAAGTGCACACCGAGATAGTCGAGTTGTTCGGCGATACGCAGCTTGTCCTCCACCGTCGCGGACACGCCTTCCACCTGCATGCCGTCGCGCAACGTGGTGTCGAAGACTTCGACCAGTTCTTGACTCATGGTGTTGGTTCTCTTTCTGTTCAGTGGGCTGATTTCAAGGATGAAAAAAGCCGCCCCTCAGGGCGGCTGCGGCGTGCGTCGTGGGGACGCACGCCTACGAAATAATGATGATCGCGATCGTCGTCGAGGGGGCTCCGAAAGTGGTCACGTTCCCAGTCTGTCGCCCCGAGCCACCCCTTGGCAACGCCAACCACACAAATCTGTGGATAACTCGGCCCTCTGAGCCCGCAAATCCAGTACGGGTGCTGTGGATGACCCTGTGGGCAGTGGTGTGGATTGCCCTGTGCATACGCACAGGTAACTCACAGGACTGTTATTTGGCCAGTTCGCACCAGTGCGCGTACTGGGGCAATTGGCCACGAACGGCCTTGGCATAGGTGCTCGCAATCGCCTTCGTGATCGGCCCTGGACACGGAATCGGACGCTCATCGACCGAGCGCACCGAGCCGACTTCGGCCGCGGTGCCGCAGGCGAAGATCTCATCAGCGATGTACAGGTCACTGCGCGCAAGGTTGTCGACGCGGATGTCATAGCCGAGATCGCGAGCGATCGTCATCACGCTGTTCTGGGTGATGCCCTCGAGCGCTCCCGCAGACGTCGGCGGGGTGATGATCACGCCGTTGCGCACGACGAAGATGTTCTCTCCGGTGCACTCGGCCACGAGACCGTTCGGCGCGAGCATGATCGCCTCGTCGTAACCAGCCTTCAACGCCTCGACCTTGGCGAGCGAGGAGTTGACGTAGTTTCCGACGGTCTTCGCAGCCGGCGGCATCGTGTTGTGGTCGTGGCGCGTCCACGACGAAATCTTCATGCGCACGCCCTTTTCGACGGCGTCATCCCGAGGTATGCACCCCACGGCCAGCAGGCGATCGCAACGTCGACCGAGCACGGCAACGTGTTCAGACCCATCTCTCCATAGCCGTAGTAGGCGATCGGTCGGATGTAGCACGACGGCAGACCGGTCGAGGCGACGGTGTCCTTCACACCCTGGACGAGTTCTGCGAGCGAATACGGCATCGGCATGCCGAGGATCTTTGCGGAGTTGATGAGTCGCTGCATGTGCTCGGTGAGACGGAACACCGCAGGACCCTTGTCGGTCTCGTACGCGCGGATGCCCTCGAAGACACCCGTGCCGTAGTGCAGGGTGTGGGTGAGCACGTGCACCTGGGCCTTGTCCCAGTCGACGAGCTTTCCGTTCATCCAGATCTTTGGCGTGGTGGTAATTGGCATCTCAGTCCCTCACTTGTCCTTCGTCAAAACTACTTGGCAGCCTTCGCCACACGCGAGGCGATTTCCGTGCCAACCTGCGACGTGGTCCCACTCGGGGCATCCACACACGCCGTGCGCAGCGCTTCAGCAGCACGAGCTTCACCGAGGAATTCGAGCATGTGCGCTGCAGACAGGATCGCCGCCACTGGATTGGCCTTGCCCGTGCCGACGATGTCCGGCGCCGACCCGTGCACCGGCTCGAACATCGATGGTCCGGTGCGACGTGGATTCAGGTTCGCCGAAGAGGCGAC
>RFNE01000074.1 GCA_009927375.1 Actinomycetota bacterium
ACCGATGCCGCCGCTCACTGCACCACCGAGGTCGGTGAGGATGTCGCCGAACAGGTTGTCGGTGACGATCACGTCGTAGCGATGCGGATCCTGAACGAAGTAGATGCACGCGGCGTCGACGTGGTTGTAGGCCGTCGCCACCTGCGGGAAGTCCTTGGCCACGGCAGTGAACGTGCGCTGCCAGAGGTCGCCCGCGAACGTCAACACGTTCGTCTTGTGCACGAGCGTCAGATGCTTGCGCGAACGCTTGGCGGCGAGCTCGAACGCATACCGAACGCAGCGCTCGACGCCGTGCGCCGTGTTCACGCTCCCCTGCGTGGCAACTTCGAATGGCGTCCCCTTGCGCAACACGCCGCCCTCGCCGACGTACGGACCCTCGGTGTTCTCGCGGATGACGACGAAGTCGTGCGGGGCGGTGTGTCCTGGAGCGACTCCAGAAAACGGACGCTGGTTGATGTAGAGATCGAGTTCGAAACGCATCTTGAGCAGCAGACCGCGCTCGATCACACCCGGTGGCACGTCGGGGGTGCCGACTGCACCGAGCAAAATCGCATCGAAGCCGCGGAGCTGGTCCAGCGTCGAGTCGGAGAGGATCTCTCCGTCACGCAGGTAGCGCGCACCACCGAGATCGAAGTCGGTGGTGTCGAGCTTCACGCCGCTTGCGGCGACGACCTTGAGTGCCTCTGTGACGACCTCGGGTCCGATTCCGTCTCCGCCGATGACTGCAACTCGATGCGCGCGCGACATAGATATTCCATCGTACGGACGCCGATAGCCTTTGTGCGCATGGCAAAACACCAACTTTCTCAGGCTGCACACGACCGGCTGACCGCCGAGTTCGCAGACCTCACGACCCGTGGTCGCATCCAGGTCGCTGAGAAGATCGAGGCTGCGCGACTGCTCGGAGACTTGAAGGAAAACGGCGACTACCACGCGGCCAAGGACGAGCAGGGCCACATGGAAGGTCGCATTCGCCAGATCGAATCGATCCTCGAGGACGCTGAGATCGTCGCACCGGCACCGAAGGGCGAGGTCGGACTGGGCACGATCGTCACGATCGTCTACGACGGTGACTCCGACGATGCAGCCGAGCGTTACCTCATCGGTCATGTCGAAGAGCAGACCGGTGATTCCTCGGTGAGCGTGATGAGCCCGTCTTCTCCGCTCGGCGCCGCGCTCATCGGTGCAAAGAAGGGTTCCACCGTGTCGTACAAGGCACCGAACGGGATGCTCAAGGTGCGCGTGATCGACACCGAGGTTGCGAGCTAGATGCCCCTTCCGGTTGGTCGACTGATCGACCTGCCCGGTCGCGGCCAAACCTTCATTCGCGAAGTCGAAGGTCCGCCGAATGCGGCCACGTTGTTGCTGCTACATGGCTGGACCGCGACTGCGGACCTGAATTGGTATTCCTGCTTCGACGAACTCGGCAAACACTTCCGCGTCATTGCACCCGACCAGCGCGGACACGGCCAAGGCATCCGTGCATCCGGATCGTTTCGCCTCGAGGACTGCGCCGACGATGCAGCCGCAATCGCCGACGTGCTCGGCATCAACACGTTCATTCCCGTCGGCTACTCGATGGGCGGAACGGTCGCGCAATTGATGTGGCGACGTCACGAATCGCGAGTGCGCGGACTGGTGCTGTGCAGCACCGCGCCACACTTTTCGACGTCGCGCGAGGAGAAGCTCGGGTTCCTCGGTGTCACTGGACTCGCCGCGCTCGCCCGTCTCACCCCTTCGCAGGCACGCGACTGGCTGACCGAGCAGATCTATTTGCAACGCAAGAGCGAGGGCCTCGAACCGTGGGCCATCCAACAGATGGCGACGCACGACTGGCTACACATCATCGAGGCAGGAAGTGCGCTCGGCGGATTCAACTCACTGGAATGGCTCGGTGATGTCGACGT
>RFNE01000193.1 GCA_009927375.1 Actinomycetota bacterium
CGGCGAAGAAGTCGCCAAGGGAATCGTGGAGGCCGTGAAACGCGTGCAGTTGCGCGCGCCGATCGTGATCCGCCTCGATGGCACGAATGCCGAGGAGGGCCGCGAGATCCTTGCCAAGGCGGGTATCCCGGATTCTCAACTCACCAGTCGACCGACCATGTTGGAAGCGGCCCGCACGGCCGTGGAACTGGCCAAGTAGGGGGCGCCATGGCAATCTTCGTCAACGAGAACACGAAAGTCATCGTCCAGGGTCTGACCGGTGGACAGGGTCGATTCCACGGATTGCGTAACCGCGCGTACGGCACCAAGGTCGTCGGCGGCGTGACGCCAGGGAAGGCCGGCCAGGACGTCGAGGGCATTCCGGTATTCGACACCGTCGACGATGCCGTTCGCGCAACCGGTGCGACCGCCTCGTTCATCGCGGTTCCGCCGAAGGCGGCACCAGCAGCGATTCTCGAAGCTGCTCGCGCGGGGATCGAATTCATCGTGTGCATCACCGAGGGCATTCCCGCACAGGACGAAGCTCGCGTCTATTCGACACTGCAGCGCGACTATCCCGCGACGCGACTCCTCGGACCGAACTGTCCAGGCATCATCTCACCGGGGAAGTGCAACATTGGCATCACCGCAGGAGAGATCGCCGAATTGCCGAGTGCGAAGGGGCCGAACGTTGGCATCGTGTCGCGTTCTGGCACGTTGACGTATCAAGCGTTGTATGAACTCAAGCAGCAGGGCATCGGGGTGAGCACGTGCGTCGGCATCGGCGGCGACCCGGTGCCAGGAACGTCGTTCGTCGATTGTCTCGCACAGTTTCAGGCGGATCCCGAGACGCACGCGATCATCATGATCGGTGAGATCGGCGGCTCGGCGGAGGAAGAGGCCGCGGAGTTCATCAGCAACCACGTCACGAAGCCGATGAGCGCCTACATCGCCGGAGTCACCGCACCCGCGGGCAAGAAGATGGGTCACGCGGGAGCGATCGTGTCGGGTGGCAAGGGAACTGCGCAAGGGAAGATGGATGCGTTGCGTGCCGCAGGGGTGCAGATCGGTCTCAATCCGACCGAAGCTGGATCACTGATGGCCGACATCGTGAAGAAACTTCGCTAGTCACGCGCTTGCTCGCCGCTTTCGGCAAGTGGTGCATCACTACGCTTGATGTGCCCTCATGAATCGCCAGAATTCGCTGTCATACATGCCCGGTTTGGACGGGCTACGCGCACTTGCCGTCGTCGCCGTCATCATTTATCACGCCAACAAGTCGTGGTTGACGGGTGGATTCCTCGGTGTCGAGGTGTTCTTCGTGATCAGTGGGTATCTGATCACGTTGCTGTTAATCACTGAGTCCGAGCAGAACGACAGGATCTCCTTCAAGCAGTTCTGGATGCGCAGAGCCAGGCGGCTCCTGCCCGCGTTGTGGACGTTGCTGCTTGGCGTGTGCACGTATGCGTCGTTGTTCATGCGCGACGAACTCGGCAAACTGCGCGGGGACGTCATCGCGGCGTTCGTGTACGGATTCAACTGGTTCAAGATCTGGTCGAAGTCGAGCTACTTCGATTCCGCGCAGGTCGATCCGCTTCGACACCTCTGGTCACTCGCAGTGGAGGAGCAGTTCTATCTCATCTGGCCGCTCTTGATCGCGGTCGTCTTGCGAATCTTCGGCAAACGACTTGCGACGTTGGGTGGAGCGTTCTTCGTTACCGCGATTGGCGTTGCCTGGTACGTCGCGGCGACTTACGCACCGGGTTTTCCCGAGCCCACTCCACTCGGTTCGCCGGACCACTTCGTCTCCATCTTCGGCCATCCGGCTGAAGATCGACTTCCTCTTTCTCGGCACGCTCGGTCGTTCGGGCGGGCTCTTCCTCGGAGCGGCGCTTGCGTTCTGGTACCGGCCATCGATGTTCAGCCAGCAGTATCCCTCGAGCGATCGTCATGCCGTGAGCGCCATCGGCGCGGTCGGCCTTGCCGCCCTCGGCGCAATGATGTGGCAATTCCACGACGTGTATTCGACAACCGTTGACCTTGGCGATGGGACAACGGAGATCGTCCGACGCGGATATGACCCACTCTTCCAAGGGGGATTCCTCCTCGTCGGCCTCGCGAGCATCGCCGTGATCACGGCCGCGGTTCATCCGCACTCGCCGATCGGCACCAAGTTGCTGGGTAATCCAATCTTCACCTATCTCGGTCGTCGCTCGTACGGTCTGTACCTCTACCACTGGCCCGTGTTCCGTTTCGCACGCGGTGCGGATCCGAATCCGATGTCGGTCGTGCAGTTCATCCTTCTCGGACTCGTCATCCTTGTGATCACCGAGGCGTCATACCGATTCATCGAGATGCCCATTCGCACGGGAGATTTCTCCCAGTGGTGGTTCACGATGCGTCATCCACGCAATGATGCCAACCGAAAGCAGCGACAGAATGCGATCGCAATCGCCGTCGTCGTATCGGTGCTTCCCTTGTTCGGGCTCGTGAGTGTCGCAATCGGTACCGGCCAGGGTCAAGTGGCCGAGAGCTTGAAGAAGAACGAGCAGTCGGTGCAGAACCTCGTGTCATCCACGACGGTCGCTCCAAACCCCGGCGACTCGACGGCCACGACCTCGCTCGATGGTCAGATCATTCCCATCCTTGCCATCGGTGACTCGGTGATGCTCGGTGCGGCAAACGTGCTCACCGAGCGGGGGATCACGGTCGATGCAATGAAGAGCAGGCCATTCCGACAGGCACTCGAGATCGCCAACTACGTCAAATCCATCAACCGGCTCGGAGACTTCGTCATCATCCACCTGGGCACGAACAATTACGTGGACGAAAAGACGCTGGACGAGATCATGGTGCCGCTCGCCGACGTTGATCGGGTGGTCATGCTCACCACACACGTGCCGAAGAAGCCATGGCAGGACCCGAACAACGAGCTCATCAAGGCCATGCCGAACCGCTATGGCAACGTCACCGTGCTCGACTGGTACACGATCGCAGAGCAACACCCCGAGTATCTCTACAGCGACAAAATTCACCTGAATCCGGAGGGTCAGGCGGTCTACGCCGATCTCATCATGCAGGCCATCGGCAAGTAGCGTCGTGCCCATGACCTCACCAGTACGTGTTGCAGTGACCGGGGCGGCCGGTCAAATCGGATACAGCTTGCTCTTCCGCATCGCCTTCGGTGCGATGCTCGGACCCGAGACCAAAGTGATCCTCCAGTTGCTCGAGATCACGCCCGCGATGGGAGCCTTGTCGGGAGTGAAGATGGAGCTCGACGACTGCGCATTCGCTCCGCTGGTGGACGTGATTACAACTGACGACCCGAACGTTGCCTTCGGTGATGCCGACATCGCACTCCTCGTCGGCGCGATGCCCCGCAAGGATGGCATGGAGCGCAGTGACTTGTTGAGTGCAAATGGTGGAATCTTCAAGCCGCAAGGTCAGGCCATCAGCAGGAACGCAAAGAAGGACGTCAAGGTGCTCGTCGTCGGCAATCCCGCCAACACCAACGCGCTGATCGCGATGCACAACGCGCCAGACATTTCGCCACGTCAGTTCACCGCGATGACCCGCCTCGACCACAACCGCGCGGTCTCCCAAATCGCCGCGCGAGTCCAGCGCCCGGTGACTTCGGTGAAGAAGATGACCATCTGGGGCAACCACTCCACGACGCAGTATCCCGATCTCTTCCATTGTGAAGTCGACGGGAAGAATGCGGCACAGCTCGTGAACGACCAGAAGTGGATCGATGAGACCTACATCCCGACCGTTGCCAAGCGCGGTGCCGCGGTGATCAAGGCGCGTGGCTCATCGTCTGCAGCATCTGCAGCGAATGCCGCGATCGACCACGTTCGCTCGTGGGTCAAGGGCACACCGGCAGGTGACTGGGTGTCGATGGCGGTGCCGTCAGACGGCAGCTACGGCGTTCCCGAGGGCCTCATCTCGTCGTTCCCATGCGTGTGTTCGAATGGCGACTATTCGATCGTGCAAGGACTCGACATCGATGCCTACAGCCGTTCGAAGATCGACGCCTCCGTCGCAGAGCTGATGGAAGAGCGCGACGCCGTCAAGCAACTCGGCTTGATCTAACCGTCGTTTCGTCGTTCGTTGGCGACTCTCGCACGCGAGATCGCCGTCGCATCATTGCACGCCGTGGGAGTTTTTTTCACGAGCGCATTCTTTTCCTTCTTCGGCGAAAGTTGCTCGCCTGATCGCCACGCGTCCAAATATTTCCACGGCCAGAGTTCTCCTTGGAGGAGTCGTTCTTCGGCGGTCGGGCAGATGCGGGAGATCCCGACGTGCGTGTGACACAGCGTTCGTCGTGCGTTTCCTGACGAGCCCATGACGCCGATCCACTGGCCCGCCTCCACGCGTTGTCCGAAGTGGACCTTCACTCTTCCGAGATGGGAGAAGTAATACCGCACGGTGTCATCGCCCAGGAGGTGATGGTCAGACCACCACGTGTACCTGGTGCATCGACGGACTCGATCCACTTGTCCTTTCGTCGAACTTGGCCAATCGTGCCTGAGGTAGGTGCGAGCACTTTGGCATAGCAACCGAAGACGTCGGTTGCCGGATAGTCCAGATGGTCGCGTGCGTAGCGCACGGGCACGCGAGTAAATGGGAACACGTATCGCGGGACCGAGCCGTCGGTGACGGGCTGCTCGGTTTCGGCGTGAGCCATCTGAGGAAAGAGGGAAGTGAGCGAGATGACGAGCGCGAGGAGTCGAACCCGTGCCCGCATGTCGTGCCTAGGAGGACCGACGCTTCTTGTTGACGGCGCTTGCCGCAACCACCATCCCGATACCGATGATCACGATCGCAAGACCCTGAATTGCCTGGTCGTCGACGATTCGGGTGACGAGGAGTGAGGTGGTGAGCGTGACGACGATCGCCCCGCCTGCGATGACCTCGAGCTGGAGCATCCTTGTGCTCATTGCAAAGAGCGCCAGGGCGATGATCAGTGCACCAATTGACGCGCCGATGCTGTCCCTCATGACCCCGAAGGTGAAGGTTCCAAGGACGTAGCTGACCGTGCCGACGACCCTCGCGCTCAAGGGAAAACCAATCGAGGAAACTCCGGCGGCGATCAACGCTGCTCCGCTCGCGATGAAGAGGAGTGCTGCCACGAGGGAGTCCTCGAGGTTCAACGTGCCGATGAGCGACGCAACGAAGATTTCAGTTGCAATGACGAAGACCAGGGTTCCAGCGAATTGAGTCCGACGTGCAGCGGTGAAGCCGAGTGCGATGCAGATTGCGGTGACAATCGACGCGGAATGATCGGAGGCGAGCCCCGCCTCGTTCAGGAAGATTCCAATCGAGCCAGCGATGAGGCCGACTGCCACGATCGCGAGCGCTTCGGCGAGCCGGGACCGCCAGTGGTGGGGACGATGGAGCAGCCGAGCGCCGAGACCAATGACGATGCCCGCAACGAGCATGCCGATGGCAATGCCGAGCGGACTCGTGTCCTGGACGAGCGCGATGGTGAGCCAGGTGACGCCGATGGCCGC
>RFNE01000229.1 GCA_009927375.1 Actinomycetota bacterium
CGGGTGATGCCACCGAAGATGTTGATGAAGATGCTGCGCACCTTGTTGTCCGAGTTGATCACCTCGAGTGCGGCGGTCATCAACTCCGCATTCGCACCGCCACCGATGTCGAGGAAGTTCGCGGCCTTGCCGCCGACTTGGTTGACGACATCCAGCGTGCTCATCGCGAGACCCGCGCCGTTGGCGATGATGCCGACGGTGCCGTCGAGACCGATGTACTGCAGGTCCTTCTCGCGCGCCAACTGCTCACGGGCGTCGAGTTCCTCGGTCGCGGCGTACTCGGCCCACTCGGGGTGACGGAAGGCTGCATTGTTGTCGAGGCTCACCTTGGCATCGAGTGCGTGCACCTCACCGGTTGGCTTCAAGATCAAGGGATTGATCTCCGCGAGGTCGCAGTCACCCTTCGTGAAGCACTCATAGAGCTTGACGAGAATGTCGGCGACGCCATCGAGTGCGCGCTCGGGAATCTTCGCCTCGACTGCGGCCTGGCGTGCGCGAGCAGCGCTCAGACCATCGATCGGGTTGATGTGCAACTTGACGATGGCGGTCGGATCCTTGGCCGCGACCTCCTCGATCTCCACGCCACCTTGTGCCGACAACATGAGCAGGTGCTGCTTGGCTGCACGATCGAGCGTGAACGACGCGTAGTACTCCTCGGCGATGTCAGATGCGTGCTCGACCCACACCCGCTTGACGACATGACCCTTGATGTCCATGCCGAGGATGTTTCCCGCGTGCAGTCGCACTTCGTCTGCAGTGGTTGCGAGCTTGATACCGCCGGCCTTGCCACGACCACCCACCTGCACTTGTGCCTTCACGACGACCGGATACTTCGCCTTCTCCGCCTCCGCGACCGCCTCGTCGACGGTGTGCGCGACGCCGCCAGCCGACACCGGGATGCCGAATTTCGCGAAGTATTGCTTGCCTTGATATTCGAAGAGGTCCATGTCTCTGCTTTCTATGCTTCGCGAGCGTCTAGTGCTTGCTCGAGCCAGGTGGCGATGTCCTTGAGTGACGATCCGGTCCGAAGATCTCCGACACGCCCTGATTGCGCAATTCGCGCGCATCCGCATCGGGGATCACGCCGCCGCCGAACACGAGCACGTCACCCAACT
Source organism: Actinomycetota bacterium (assembly GCA_009927375.1). Lineage (GTDB taxonomy): Bacteria > Actinomycetota > Acidimicrobiia > Acidimicrobiales > Ilumatobacteraceae > UBA3006. Next base: position 1,116 of record RFNE01000229.1, read on the forward strand.
TGCGGGATCGCAACTCCTCCATCACGCGTGGGAAGAGCGTGAGGTGTGCCCCCGACAGCAACGACAGCCCGACGGCGTCGACGTCTTCCTGCAACGCCGTTTCGGCAATTTGCTCCGGCGTCTGGTGGAGGCCGGTGTAGATGACTTCGAATCCGTGGTCGCGCAATGCTCGGGTAATGGTCTTTGCCCCGCGGTCATGTCCATCCAGACCCGGCTTGGCCACGACAACGCGATACGGACGCTTCACGAGACATAAACCCTACGCCTTCGACCGTGACCCATACCAACCCGTCACGACCATGCCGTTTGCACGCCCATCCGCCACACTTGTCCTATGTTTCGCCTCGAGTTGCGCTCGCCCGTCGCCCGCGCCCTGGCGCCGATCCTCGGTGGAATCCTGTTCTTTGCTGCGCTGTTCGGGGTGACGTGGTTGATGGCCGATCTCGCCACCAACCGCGCAGAGGTCGCGGTCCAACCCGGAGACCGCACCTTCGTCGTCGGCAACGTCGAGGACATCGCGGAAGCAGTGAAGACGGACGGGCCGATCCTGTATCCCGACTTGCGAGATGCGACAGGTAAGCGGTCGATCGTCATCGAACACAATGGAGACAACCCAGCGAAGGGCTGGCAGGTGTACTACGCCTACCCGGCAGATCGCGACGAATCATGCCTCGTCACGCAGATCGCGCGCACCCACACCTTCACCGACTGTGAGGGCCGCACGCTCACCGTCGAGCAATTGATGCCCCCGCTCGACGTGCGCCCGATCGTCGAGAACAAGACGACGTTGCTCATCGACTTGCGCGGGAACTAGACCGCCTTCAGTGGTGCCCAGGCGAGCGAAAGGTGTTTCGTCCCAACGAGTGAGAATCGAATCGTCGCCTCGGCCTTCTCACCTTCGCCGCGAATGTCGATGATCACGCCTTCACCGAACGTCGGATGCACGACGTCGCTTCCGACACGGAACCCGTGGTTCACGGCTGCTGAACCGCGCTCGTGGTGATTCGACGATCGAGTCGCGGCAAGTTCGAGCGTGACGGTGTAGTCGTCGCGCGATAGCGACGAGAGTCTTCACCGGAGTCGACGCTGCCTTCCTTGTGCACGAGTTCGTCGGGGATCTCACTCAAGAATCGTGACGGCGGGTTGTACTGCGTGTTCCCCCACAGCGTGCGGCTCCAGGAATGTGTGAGGACGAGTTGTTCCTCCGCGCGCGTGATGCCGACGTAGGCGAGTCGGCGCTCCTCTTCCAGCTCGACGGGATCGTTCAACGCCCTCGAGTGCGGGAAGACTCCCTCCTCGACGCCGACGATGAACACCACGGGAAACTCGAGACCCTTCGCCGAGTGCAGGGTCATCAACGTGACGTGGTTGTCCTCGGAGAGATCGTCCGTGTCAGCCACGAGCGAGACTTGCTCGAGGAACTCATCAACCAGGGTGAATTCACTCGCCACACCGATGAGTTCCTGGATGTTCTCCTCTCGACCGGCAGACTCGACCGTGCCCTCGGCGGCGAGCTCGGCGAGATACCCACTGCGCTCCATCGCATGACGCAAAACGACTCCGGGTCCCTGGTCGATCAACGCGCCGCACTCGTCGATGAGCGCATTGAACGCCGCGATTCCCTTGGCCGCCGCCCCTCCCACGCCCGCTGCCGCGGGATCACGCAGCGCGAGCGCGAACGAGATGCCTGCGGAGTCCGCGTAGGCGTCGATCTTGGCAAGCGAGGACTCACCGATCCCACGCTTTGGCGTGTTCACGACGCGCTTCAAGTTGATCTCGTCCAGCGGGTTGGCTGCGACGTGCAGATATGCGAGGGCGTCTTTGACCTCCCTGCGGTCGTAGAACTTCGTGCCACCAACGACCTTGTATGGCAGCCCGGCGTAGATGAATGACTCCTCGAGCACACGGCTCTGGCGTTCGTGCGATAGAACACGGCGAGCTCGCTCCACTTGCGATGGTCCTTGTCGTGCAGATCACGCAGGCGCGCCACGACCCAGTTGGCCTCGTCGAACTCGTCGTCGGCGAAGTAGCGCACGATCTTTTCACCGGTCCCACGGTCGGTCCACAACTCCTTGGGCTTGCGTGCCTCGTTGTGGGTGATGACCGCATTCGCAGCATCGAGGATGACTTGGGTGCTGCGGTAGTTCTGTGCGAGCACGACCGTCGTTACTTCGGGGAACGCGTTTTCGAATTCCAGGATGTTGCGGAAGTCCGCGCCGCGGAAGCGATACACGGACTGATCCGTGTCACCGACGACGCACACGTTGTGGTGAGCGGCGCCGAGCATCAACACGATCGCGTTCTGGGCCATGTTCGTGTCCTGATACTCGTCGATCAAGATGTGTTGAAAGCGCTCCTGATAGGTGCGCAAGACGTCTGGGTGCTGACGGAACAGTCGCACGGTGTTGGTCAAGAGGTCGTCGAAGTCCATCGCGCCGGCCTTCTCCAAGCGGTGCTGATACTCGCGATACACCTCGACGTATTTCTCGTCGATGAAGTTGGAGGCATGCGACGCCGCGTCGTGAGGAATGATGAGTTCGTTCTTCCACAGACTGATACGAGCCTGCACGCCGCGAGCAGGAAACTTCTTCGGATCCAACCCCTTGTCGCGGATGACGTAGCCGACGAGGCGCTGAGAATCGGACTGGTCGTAGATCGAAAACGTCTTCGGATAACCGATGTGTTCGGCCTGCGCGCGCAGGATGCGCACACACGCTGAGTGGAACGTCGAAACCCACATCTTGTGGGCGACGGGTCCGACGAGCGCCGCCACACGCTCACGCATTTCACCCGCCGCCTTGTTGGTGAAGGTGATCGCAAGGATGTGCATCGGGTGCACGCCCGAGTCGATGAGATGCGCGATGCGCTGCGTGAGCACACGTGTCTTACCTGAGCCCGCTCCCGCGACGACGAGGAGTGGACCGCTCGGATGCAACACGGCATCGCGTTGATCCGGATTGAGTAGCGAGAGATCGATCGTCATCGGCGCGAGTTCAGCTCAGCGTCACGAACGCTGCAACACGCGCACGGGCAGCTGACGTGGTCCGCGCACCTGGCCGAGGCTCCACGTCACCGCCGACTTGTCGGCGAGCTCGAACTTCGGGAATCGCCGAATGAACTCCTCGACGGCCACGCGCAATTCGAGTCGCGCGAGGTTTGAGCCGAGGCAGCGGTGGATACCGAGGCCAAAGGCGAGGTGACGATTGTGCTCACGATCGATGACCACCTTGTCGGCATCGGGGAACACTTCGGGGTCACGGTTCGCCGCGGGGAATGCGAGGAGCACGTTCTCCCCTGCCTTCACCGGGCAGCCACCGATCTCTGCGTCCTTGGCGATCATGCGCGCCATCGTCACCGGTGCATACGCGCGCAGGAGTTCCTCGATCGCCGTCGGCATCAGTTCGGGCTCGTTGACGAGTCGGGCGAGATCGTCTGCGTGCTGGGCAAGGTGCCAGATGGACGATCCGATCGAGCTCCAGGTCGTGTCGATTCCCGCAACGAGGAGGAGGATGATCGTGCCGACGATGTGCTGCTGTTCGAGCGGACGGTCGTAGATCTTGGCGTTGAGGAGGAACCCGATCAGGTCGTCACGCGGGTTCTCGATGTGGTCCTGCACGTGTGCATGCAGATAGGCATCGAGTTTTTCGAAGCCACCCTGGCGCTCACCGAACTCGGCTCCAATTTCCTCGAGCACGAGGTGCACCGTCTCGCGGAAGTAGTCGCTGTCCTCGACCGGAAGACCGAGCATGCGTGCGATCACGTACACCGGGATGTGCTGGGCATACTGCACCGCGGCATCGACGACGTCAGCATCACCCATGCGATCCAACAACTCGTTGCACAACCTGCGCACCTCTGGTTCCCATTCGGCGATGACCTGAGGGCTGAAAGCGGGCAAGAGGAGACGGCGGGCATCGGCGTGGAACGGTGGGTCGGACGTGATCGGCGGCGCCGCACCAATCGGTGCGAGCGAAACGAACTCGTCGCGCGGAGGACGATTGGCGAGCACCGCTCCCTCAGAGGAGAAACTGTCGGTATCGCGGGCTACTGCGGCAACGTCGTCGTGTCGCACCGGCAACCACGCACCGCCATAGCGGTCGGTATGCGCCACGGGGCAGGTCGCGCGGAGTTCGTCCCAGATCTGGTGTGCGTTTTCGTTGTACGCGGGATCGGCGTGGTCGAAGTCGGTTGCCCAGTCCTGAACGGGTTTCACGCGAGCCATGCCTTCAGGGTACTCATCGGTGAGGCAGACTTTCGGGTCGTGCCGTCGACTGTCCCCTCAAAACCGACCTACCTCGTCCTGCTTCCACCATCCGAGGGCAAGGCCGAGGGTGGGGTCACGAAGATCGCGTGGAAACCATCGAGTGGAACCTTCGGTCGACAACTTGGGGAACGTCGTGAGGAGATCGCACAACGCCTTGTCCGCATCAAGGGTGGTGATGCGACACTGCTCGGCGTCAAAGGCGAACACCTCGTGCGTGCAACGTCAGCCAATCGCTCACTCGTTGGCGCGCCGACTCTTCCTGCGTGGCAGCGCTACACCGGAGTGGTGTGGGACCACCTCGACATCGCCACGTTGACGGCACCACAGCGCACTCGAGCACTCAACAACATCGTGATTGTCTCTGGGCTTCTCGGTCTCGTCCGCGCGGCAGATCCCGTCCCCGATTATCGATTGAAGATGGGTGCTCGGCTCACGCCGTTCGGAAACCTCGCCAGGTGGTGGATGCCGCATATCTCTTTGGCGCTCGATGCGTTCGCAGGATCGCTCGTGGTCGTCGACCTGTTACCCCAGGAACATCGCGGAGCACTCGATCGATCGTTGAGCGAGTCACCGACGTGGATGCGGGTGTCGTTGAACGAACGTTCGGGAGCAGCAGGCGGACACGATGCAAAGGCGGCGAAGGGTCGCCTTGCTCGACACATTCTCCAGACCTGCGCGAAGGGCACTGACGTGGCGCGTGCGCTGAAGGCGTTTCGCGACCCGCGCTTCGTTGTCGAAGTCGACTGACTACTTCAGCTTGGTGTCGAAGAAATCGAGCACCTTGTCGATGCCCACCTGTTGCGGTTGTTCCGTGAGCACCGAGTGATCGTTCTTGTCCTGTGAAGGGAACTCAACTGCGATGAAGGCATCCCCGAGCAATTCACGCAACGAATCGAATCGCGTTCCGACCAACTTGTCCCCCGTGTACCGCAGGCCGAGCACCTGACATCCGGCTTCGGCGCGCTGTCGGACGCGGACGACTTCGTCTTGGGTGAGACCGAGATCGCCGGCGCGGGCCTTGCCCATCGCGAACGGCAGAGAGGGCTGCGAGAGCACCGGTGCGACCATCACGTCGTCGACCATCATCCCGAGGGCGAAACCGCCCGAGAAACACATTCCGACCGCGCCGATGCCCTTCCCACCGACACGTGCGTGCAGATCCTTGGCCAACGCACGTAGCCACCCCACGACGGGAGAGGTCTTCCCCATCGCCAGCGTCGAGAACTCACGCGAGACACAGATCTTCATCATCGACGAGCCCATGTATCCACCACTCGGCGGTCGACCGACCTCGCCGACCAGCAGCGGCATCACGACGCTGAATCCGCGGGCGACGACTCGTTCGGCAAACTCAACGACTTTCGGTGTGATGCCGGGGATCTCGTGCACGACGATCACTCCTGGGCCGGAACCCTTCGAATACGTCGTGTGCGAAGTGCCATTTGCGGTGAACGAGCCAGTCGTCCAACCTTCGAGTGCAGTCGTCATGACCCCACAGTAACCAACGACGATGTGCTGGTCTTCGGTCAGCGCGGGCGAGCGACGCCGACCACGCGCGACCATGAAACCGCGCTGATCTTCACGACGTCACCCGTGCGCGGGGCGTGCACCATCTGACCGCCACCGATGTACATCCCCACGTGATGGATCGGATATCCGGAGAAGATGAGGTCACCCGGCTGAATCGCCGCCGTCGGAATTCGCGTGAGACCCGCATACTGCGTTCGCGAAGTTCGTGGAATACCGACACCCGCGACTCCCCACGCCCACGAGGTGAGGCCGGAGCAGTCAAAGGCACTGCCCGGTGACTTCGCACCGAAGCGATACCGCACGCCGAGCTGTGACAGCGCCGCCTTGATCGCCGAACCGGCCTGCGACGACGGAGCGACGATGTTGGTGTACTTCTTCGACTTGAATGCCTCTGCCTCGCGCTGAGCGAGTTCCAGTGCGGCCTGCTCACGACGCTGACGTTCGCTGCGAAGCAACGAACCAAGTTCGCGTTCCGCCGCTGCCTGACGCGCCTCGTAATCGGCGGCAAGCGCTTCTGCTGCGCTCAGTCGACCGGCGGCATACTTGGCGAGTTCCTCGGCCTTCTTGCGTTGCTTCTCGAGCGTCGCGCGCTCCTTCAACAAGTCATCGATGAGGCCCTGGAGCGCATCGGTGTTTCCAGCACCAGTGTTGAGCGCCGACGACGTGAGGTACTTCTTGCGCACGCTGTCGGTCAACGAACTCGTCGAGCTCAGGATGCTGGAGAGACTGTTGGAAATTCCGCCACGGATCAGCGAGCGCAGTGCCACTTGCTGAAGCTCGGCCTGCATCGCGGCGAGCTCTTTTTCCTTCTGGGCGATACGCGCCTCGGTCGCCTTGATCTCCACATCGAGGTCTTCCATGTCGTTGACCGCGAGTGCATAGGTCTCGCCCAAGGCGTCAATCTGCTCACCGATTCGGTCGAGTTCCTCGATGATCTCATTGACCCGGCGCTGCTGGTCGCTCGACCCCCCGGTTCCCGGGACGGGGTCGCGGTCGCCACGGGGACCCCCACCGTCAGGGCAACGGCAAGAAAGGAGGCGACCAGGGTCGGGACGCGTCGTCGAAGTCGCCCATCGGCGAGACGAAACATGATGGGATGAGTCTACCGATTATGACGATTTGATGTCAGACGGGCTTAAGAGCCCATGAATCAAGGCTTTGGGCTCACTCCCACTCGATGGTGCCTGGGGGCTTGGACGTGATGTCGTAGGCCACGCGGTTGACCCCTCGAACTTCGTTGATGATTCGCGAGGCCATGCGCTCCAAGAGGTCATAGGGCAAGCGGGCCCAGTCGGCGGTCATCGCATCCTCGCTCGTGACGGCGCGAATGATGATCGGGTGTCCGTAGGTGCGTTCATCCCCCATCACTCCCACGGAGCGAATGTCGGCGAGGACGGCGAAGGCCTGCCAGATATCGCGCTCGAGTCCAGCCAGTCGAATCTCTTCACGAACGATCGCGTCGGCATCTTGTAGCAACGCGACTCGTTCGGGCGTGACCTCCCCAATGATTCGCACCCCAAGGCCCGGGCCTGGGAACGGCTGACGCCAGACGATTTCGTCGGGCAGTCCGAGCTCGCTTCCCAACTTGCGCACCTCGTCCTTGAACAGCGAGCGCAATGGCTCACACAACTCGAGTGTCATGTCCTCTGGGAGACCACCGACGTTGTGGTGACTCTTGATCACGCTCGCGGTGCCGTCCAGGCCACCGCTTTCGATCACATCGGGATAGAGCGTGCCCTGCACGAGGAACTGTGCGTCCGTGATTCCACCCGTGTGTTCCTCGAAGATGCGCACGAAGAGCTCTCCGATCGCCTTGCGCTTGGCTTCGGGCTCGGTGACTCCCCGCAACTTGTCGAAGAAGCGGCTCCCCGCATCGACGTGGACGAGTTCGATTCCCATGTTGCGCTTGAACGTCTCGACCACCTGTGCGCTTTCGTTCTTGCGCATGAGGCCCGTGTCGACGTACACGCACGTCAACTGCTTGCCGATCGCCTTGTGCACGA
>RFNE01000309.1 GCA_009927375.1 Actinomycetota bacterium
CCGGTGCGTCCCGTGTGGTTGCACGGCTCGAGCGTGCAGTACAGCGTCGCTCCCTGTGCTTTCTCACCGGCGAGACGGAGCGCGACGACCTCTGCATGCGGACCACCGGGTTCTGCCGTTGCACCTTCGAAGGTCTCTCCACTCGTGGCGACGACGACTGCACCGACCCACGGGTTGGGTCGTGAACGCAAACGAGCGAGGCGGGCGACATCGAGTGCCCTGCGCATGTGCTGCTCGTCGTGTTCCATGGTGTCTTCCTCTGCCGTGCATCGCGCGTGCAGGGGCGAGGGAACGACGAGGGCATGCACGCCGACAACGACACCCGTCGGGGGTCGTCACTGCGCGCACAACCAACGCCGACTTGCTCCCATCCGGACTCTGACCGTCGGCCTTGGAATTTCACCAAGTCAGCCCATCGCCGAAGCGATGGGGTCGCGGGCTTTCACCGCCGGTAGGGGATTTCACCCAACCCTGCAAGTACGACTCAATTGCTATGTCGTCTACAGGCTACGGGGCGTTCGACGGTCGGACAATGTCGAGCGGTCAGGGCACCTGCGGGGACATGGCGGCCTCACGGCGCGACTCGGCCCGTGCCAGCACGGCGACTCCGCCGAGGATGCACACCGTGCCGAGCACTTGTCGACCGGTGAGCGACTCGTTCAAGAATGCGATCCCCATGCCGATCGTGACGATCACTTCGAAGGTCTGGATGACCGCACTGTTGCTCGCGCCGATTCGCTTCATGCCCGCGAAGAATGCACCCATCGCCATCACGGTGCCGACGACGGCGATCTCTGCCGCCGCCATCCATGCGATGGTGTTCGCGGGCATCGTCGATTCGATTCCCGGTGGGTCGAGCAACCACATCGTGGCGAAAGAAAATCCGGCGCCAGCAAACACCATCCACAGTCCGGTGAGGAGATCCGTGCGCGGCATCACGCGTGCACCGATGACTTGATACACGGAGTAGACGAGTGCGCCGGCGAGGATGATCAACACACCCGACGATTGTGCGCTCGACACGTCACTCGCCGTCAACGCAACCCCGCCGATAGTTGCGACCAGACACGGCCAGATGACCCGCGCGGGTCGTTGACCGTAGAACAACCATCCGAGGAACACGACGACGATCGGATAGTGGTAGAAGATCACCATCATCAAGACCGGAGTCCATGCGCTTCATCGCGCTGAACACGCACACTCCATTGAGGTAGAGCCCGAGCGCGCCGAGAAGGAACAACTGCACACTCGTCTTGCGGTCGGGCCAGTTGCGCATGCCGACACGCGCAAAGCGAACGGCGAGCAACACGACGACGCTGATTGCATAGCGAGCGGTCATCAGACCGAAGGGATCGGCGCCTCGGTCGTATGCCATGTGGACGAACACGGGCGTGATGCCGTACAGAGTCGAGCTCGTGAGGGCAAAGACGACGCCAGCAAGCGCCCGGTTGTTTCGCACGAAGGACGAAACTACTCGTTCGATTTCAACTCGGCATCGATTGCGCGGTCACGCGCGATGATCGAGCGTGCGATGCGCACGCCGATGACGGCGAGTGCGGCAATGAGAATGCCGAACACGGCGATCTGCATCGCCCCGCCGCGGTCGCCCGAACTTTGTGGTGCGGTTCCGCAGCCGGGCTTCGGGTACAGCCCAATGCATGCCGACAAGTCGAGTTCGCCACCAGGAGGTGGGACCGTTTGGTTCGTCATCGTTGCGTGCATCGCCCCAATCGTCACACCTCCAGAGAGCGATTACCAATCGTCAACTAGTGTCGTTGTGCACTATGAGCCGCCCCGCACAGCCGACGATCCTCGTCGTCGACTTCGGCGCGCAATATGCCCAGTTGATCGCCCGCCGCGTGCGCGAGGCCCAGGTGTACTCAGAGATCGTCCCGCATTCGATCAGCGCCAAGCAGGTGCGTGACGCGAACCCAATCGGAATCATCCTGTCTGGCGGGCCCGCGAGCGTGCACGTGGAAGGTGCGCCGCTGTTGGATGTCGCGATCTATGACCTCGGAATTCCAATCCTCGGCATCTGTTATGGCGCACAACTCATTGCCCAGCAATTGGGTGGAACGGTTTCCCGTGGCGGACGCGGAGAGTATGGGAGGACGACGATCACTCGATCGCCTGGCGGGACGTCATCGATCCTGCCGTCATCGTTCGGAGAGCGCGCTTCCGTGTGGATGAGCCACTTCGATGCAGTCAGCGTCCTTCCGCCCGGATTCGTGGCGACGGCAAGTACGCCCGATGCACCGATGGCCGTCATCGAAAACGATGACCGTCGCATCTGGGGCGTGCAGTATCACCCAGAAGTCGTCACAGCGAGTGCGGTCAAGACCTCCTCGAGCGATTCATCCACGAACTCGTCGGTGCGCCACGTTCGTGGACCATGAGCTCGATCGTCGATGAACAGGTTGCGGCGATTCGCGCACAAGTCGGTGACCAGCGTGCGATCTGTGGACTCTCCGGTGGAGTCGACTCAGCCGTTGCGGCAGC
>RFNE01000073.1 GCA_009927375.1 Actinomycetota bacterium
GATGCAAAGATCTTGAGAAACGCCGGTGCTCGAGTGACAGACGACGTTCTTCGCACACTCGTCCTTGCCACCTATCTCCTCGGCGTCAATCGGATTCTGGTGATGCCCCACACGGACTGCCGTATGGCAAATGAATCCGAGTCCCAACTTCATGAAACGATCGAAAAGCAGTTCGGTGTAGACACGCGAAGTGTCGAATTCCGAACAGTTGAGAATCAGCGCGATGCACTTGCATACGACGTCACGCGCATCCGCTCGTACCCACTCCTCCAATCTGGAGTGGTCGTGGGCGGGGCGATTTATGACGTTGCGACGGGCAAACTAGAGCCCGTCGACTGCTGAACTCAGCCGAGAACTTTCCCTGCACGCACGAACTGCGTTGCACGTTCGAGTTCGGGTGACAGGAAGCGATCAGGTCCCGCACCGCTGATTTCCTTGGCCAGTCGTGCACAGACTGCACCAGTGATAGGAGCGGGCTTGAGTGGCGCACGTAATTCGAGTGCACGAGCGGACGCCACGAGTTCGATCGCGGCGATTCGCTGGAGATTCTCGACGACCTGACGTAGTTTGCGAGCTGCACTCCAACCCATGGAGACATGATCCTCTTGCATCGCAGAACTTGGGATCGAATCCACGCTGGCAGGAACGGCAAGTCGCTTGCATTCCGAAACGAGTGCGGCCTGCGTGTATTGCGCGATCATCAAACCGGAGTCAACGCCTGGATCATCTGCGAGAAACGGCGGCAGTCCCTGCGATCGAGCCCGATCGAGCATTCGGTCAGTCCGACGTTCGCTCATCGACCCTGCGTCGGTGAGCGCAATCGCGAGAAAGTCGAGGACGTAGGCAACGGAAGCTCCGTGGAAATTGCCGTTTGAAGAGACTCGTCCATCGGGAAGCACGACTGGATTGTCGACGGTTGCGGCAAGTTCGCGCTCGGCGACCGTTCGAGCGTGGGCGATGGTGTCCCGTACCGCACCGAGAACTTGTGGTGCGCAGCGCAAGGAGTACGC
>RFNE01000273.1 GCA_009927375.1 Actinomycetota bacterium
GCCCATACACGTGCGACAACGCGACCGTCGACGGTTACGCCGTCAGAACAAACAATCCACCGTGCGGAGCCATGCGTGGGTTCGGCGTCGTCCAGGCTTGCTTCGCCCATGAATCCCAAATGGACAAACTGGCTGAAGCGTGCGGACTGAGCCCAGTTGAAATCCGTCTGAGGAACGCGATGAAGACTGGAGATCCACTCATTACGGGTCAGCTCGTGGAAAGCGTCGCACCCGTTGCTCGCTGTATTACCGAGACTGATGCCCTCCCGATGCCTGCACCCCTGTCCGCACCGGATGCCCTCGATCTCCCTGGCGGCTCTGGTCTCACGACCCAATCCCACCACGTGGTTCGTGGTGTCGGCTGGGGGGTTTCGATCAAGAACCTCATGTACAGCGAGGGATTCGATGACTATTCGACCGCTCGATGCACACTGGTCAACGGCAAGGCCAGATTGAAGTTCGCCACTTCTGAAGTCGGTCAGGGATTCGTCACCCTTGCCCCGCAGATTGCCGCACCATCCTCGGTGTCGATGTTGTGGAGATCGAGCCCATGGACACGTCCGTCGGTAGTGCGGGATCGACCTCGGCCTCTCGGCAGACCTGGATGAGCGGTGGCGCAGTGGATGGTGCGTGTCGTGTCGTCCGGGAAAGACTCTTCGAGCACGTGGGTCGCGTACACGGCATCGACCCCATTCGACTGTCCATCTCTGGAACCGACGTCGTGGATGAACTCGCAGGATTCCGAATCTCAGTGGCAGATGCCACCGAGGGCATCGAGCTGTCCCACACCTACGAGCACCACCACCGCAAGACGGAAGATCTGACGAAAACGGACAGGGCAATTGCCATGTCGCGTTCGCGTTCGTTGCACACCGGGCAGTCGTCGACGTGGACGTCGAGCTCGGTCTCGTCAAGGTCGTCCAGATTGCAACCGCTCAGGATGTGGGCCAGGTCCTCAATCCACTCTCAGTACTCGGACAAATCGAAGGTGGAATCGCGCAAGGTCTCGGACTTGCGATCATGGAAGAAATCGTCATCGATAACGGAATTGTGAAGAATCCGTCGTTCACCGACTACCTCCTCCCCACTGCCCTCGACGCCCCGGATGTCGTCGCGGTCACGATCGAAGAACCAGAACCTCAGGCCCCTCTCGGCGCCAAAGGTGTCGGTGAACCGCCTTGCATCTCCGTCACACCTGCGATCGTCGCGGCAATCCGCGACGCGACGAAGCGTCAACTCAACAGAGTGCCGGTCAGGCCTTACGACATCTGTCTCTGATCGACGAGTGACCGAGTCGGCACGGTGCCGATCGCCCCAATTGCATCGGCAATGCTCTCGTCATCTTCGAATGGAAAATCCTTGAACGTCACCTCGATGTCGGACCCCTTCAGAAGGCGGATCGTCGACTTTCGTGCACTTCCGTCCAACAGCGAGACGACCTCACCGTCCCGGCCGGCCCGTCCCGTTCGCCCAGACCGATGGATGTAGTCCTTCACGTCTTCGGGTAGGTCGTAGTGCACGACGAGAGGGACATCGTCGATGTGGATGCCGCGTGCAGCGACATCAGTTGCGACCATGACGGTTGCTGAACCCTTCTTGAACTGTTGCAGTGCCTTTTCGCGCTGCGCCTGCGTGCGGTTTCCGTGAATGACGCACGTTGAAACTCCGGCCGCATCGAGATTCTTTGCCACACGATCCGAACCGTGCTTCGTTCGACAGAAGACGATCAACTTGTCATGTGTCGAAGACAGGCGCGTCAGAGCTTTCATTCGGTCATTTCGGTCGACGATGTAGAACCGGTGAACGACATCGCCGCCATCGTCAGGAACTTCGACCTCGTGGCGAACAGGATCGTGTTGAAACTCGTTGACGAGACTCTTGATGTCCCCGTCGAGCGTTGCAGAGAACAACAGCGTCTGTCTGTCCGACTTCGCCATGCGCATGATCTTCTTCACCGACGGGAGGAATCCCATGTCGGCCATTCGGTCGGCCTCGTCGATGACAGCCAGATTCACGTCTTGGAGCGAAACCGCCTTACGCTCGATCAAATCTTCGAGACGACCTGGGGTGGCAACCAAAACCGTTGCATTTCTTGCAAGTTTGACCTGGGGGCCGTACGCCGCACCACCGTAAACCGCAGCGATCTTCATCGGTGAGCCCTGCACCAATTTGGCGATCTCACCCGCGACCTGCGAAGCAAGTTCTCGGGTCGGAACGAGGACCAACCTTGAGGGTGACCGGGGCGGCACTTGCCAACAGCTGATGCCAGCACGATCCCGAAAGCAAGCGTCTTCCCACTGCCCGTCGGAGCCTTGCCACAGACATCACGACCCGCAAGAGAGTCACGAAGCGTCGCCTCCTGGATGGGAAACGGCTCCATGATTCCCCTGGACTCCAGGTTCTTGATGATCGGGGCGGAAACGCCCAGATCCTTCCAACTCGCTGTCATCTCGCTCCTATCAATCAGGAATACCTGATTTGCGACCAAGGACGCGATTCAGATACGCATTGGTGAACGTTCCTTCGGGATCCATTTGGTCCCGTAGCTCACCGAAACTTGCGAGTTCAGGATAGACGCGATCGAGGTAGTTTCGGTCCTGAAAGTGCAACTTTCCCCAATGGGGTCTGCCCGAGTAGTCCGACATGATCTCTTCCACTGCTCGAAAGTACGGTTCAAACTCCGTTCCTTTGTACATATGCACCGCGATGTATGCGGAATCACGACCGGTCGCCGTCGACAACGGGATGTCATCACCCTTCACCGAACGGACTTCGACTGGAAAACTCACTGTGAAACCCTTTGCATCAACCATCGCGCGAACGCGACCCAACGCCTCAGGCAATGCGTCGTACGGAATCGAATATTCCATTTCGTAGAACCGGACGAGTCTCTTGCTCGCAAAGATCCGGAAACTGTCATCGACCCTCTCCTGTCGGCCCTGCGAAGGAAGCGCCGTGGCTAGGCGAGGAATCATCGATGGCGCCGCTCTGCCGACTCGACACAAGGCCCCGAAAGCAAGATTCTCCATCACCATCTTGTTCCAGAACGTCGCCAGTGGTTTCTTCTCGGTCAGCGAGCGATCGGTTCTGTTGTTGCGCTTGGTCAGCGCCCATCGGGTGTGCGGAACCCAATAAAACTCGAAATGATCATTTTCTCGGGTGTATCTATCCCAGTTGGAAATCACGTCGTCAACCGGTTCTGGATATTCAACTGCCTCCAGAGCGAACTTGGGGACGACGTTGAGCGTGACGTCTACGATCACACCAAGCGCACCGAGCGACACTCTCCCAAAACGCCACAAACGATCATTGGACGTTGGTGAACACTTCAGGATCTCACCACTCGAAGTGACGAGCGTGAATCCTTGGATTTGGGTTGCCAATCCCCCATGGTTGATGCCCGTTCCATGCGTCGACGTACTCAGCGCGCCCACAATCGACTGATACGTCACATCGCCGAGATTGGGCATCGCAAAACCATGGCGATCCAATTCGAGATTCAAATCGGCAATCGTCGTACCCGCATTGACGACTGCAGTCGCGCTCGTTCGGTCGATACTCACAATTCCGCGGAGATTCGATAGCGACAAAACAACTTCTTCGGGCCGAGCAATACCCGAAAAACTGTGACCCGTCCCGACGACCTTGACGCGCTTCCCAGAGTCGCGAGCCCGACGAACGACGGAAACAACGTCATCGTGCGTAGAGACGGGACCCATGTCCACCAGATTTCGTGCAACCTGATTACCCGCCCAATTGCGCCACGTCGTCAAGCAGGACTCTTTTCAGGAGATCCCAACGAGATGACGAGGAGGATGCCCGTCAGAATCATGCCGACGACCGCAAGTGAGTTGTAGCCAATACCTTTGCGAATGAAACCGCTGGAGAATCCGGCGATTCCCCCGCACAGACTCATCATCAAGTCGGCACTCCCTTGAACTCGAACCCTGACATCTGAAGAAACCGACTCAGACAGCAAACCCGACCCACCTACGATCCCGAAGTTCCATCCAATACCAAGGAGAAGCAGACCTGGCCACAAGAGTGTTGGTGAGTCGCCAGCGAGACTCGAGAACGAAGAAGCAAGTATCAACACGAGTGCACCCGTCTGGATCGCACGACGCCGTCCAAACCGGTCAGAGAAGCGTCCGATGAATGGACTGAATGCGTACATACCGGCGACGTGCAGCGAAACGATGAATGCGCTGACGGACTCATGCCCGTGGATCTTGAGGTGCACGGGCGTCATCGTCATGATTGCCACCATCGTCATTTGCGACAGCGCCATTGCGGCGATGGCAAGCCGCGAGGAGGATGAATGCCGAAGCGGAATGAGCACGTCCGAGAGTGAGCGTTTAGGGCCCGCATCTGACCCCAATCGACCAGCAATTGCGAGCGGATCGGGCTTGAGCCTGAACCACACGTTCAGGAGCGAGAACGTGAAGAAGAGGCCAGAGAAGATCCACGGACCCGTGTACAGATTCCATCCAAACAGGGATTCACCCAATCGCTCGGCTGGCTTGATCAAGATCGGACCGAAGACTGCACCAAACGTCGAGGCGAAGAGCACTCTGCTCATGGCCTTTCCACGGTGCTCCGGCTCAGCGAGATCTGTAGCGGCGTATCGGGCCAGAAGGTTCGACGCCTGTCCATTGCCGAACAAGAACAGTCCCACCATGAAAATTGAAAGGCGCGATGTCTCGACACCGACTCCAGCGATCATTCCCCCGATGAGCGCCAGTCCATATCCCATCGCGAGACCGGGTCGACGACCGCGAGAGCTCATCACTCGTGCCAGTACTTGTGCCATGAACGCGGTTCCGACAGTTACCGTTGCAGTCGCCATCCCACCAAGCGGAGTGTCCTGACCGAGGATGTCCTGGATAACGAACGCACCCACCGTGACGGCGGCGGAGAGTGCCGCGGAACCGACAACCTGCCCAGTTGCAAGAACGCGAAGCGTTCTCCGCTGAATCGCATGGACATCGTGGGCGTTCGTCACACAGGCTCCTGGTGCAACCACAGCGTGTCGGCATCTGATCGAGGGCTGATGCGCGACGCACAGACCACCACTCGATCGCCACCTTTCGTCATTCCCCGTTGCCGAGCCTCACTCAGCGCAGCGGCAATTGCGCGATCGATGTCGGGTTCACGAGCTTGACCAGTGGAAGTACGCCACGAACAACCTTCATCTGTCTCGACACTGCTTGCGACGGAGTGATCGAAATGATCGGGCAACTGGGTCGGCACGCGGACAAGAGCCGCGCAGAGAAACCGGTGTAGGTCAAGGAGATGATCCACTGGGCTCCGACTCGCTTTGCCAGCGCCGCTGCAGCCGCCGTCACCGCGGCCTCTTCTGGGTGCGCATCAGCGAAGAGGTTCGGCATCGAGACGTTGTGCTCCGCTTCTTCGACGATCTTGGCCATCGCCTGAACCGCGCCGAGTGGGTCGTGGCCTATTGCGGTCTCCCCGGACAACATCACGGCATCGAAGCCGTCCAAGACGGCCGTCGACACATCTGCCACCTCTGCCCGAGTTGGACGTGACTTCGTCGTCATCGACTCCAGCATTTCGGTGGCACAGACACTGATCTTTCCTGCGACGATCGAGGTTCGTGCAATGTGATGCTGTGCCGCTGGAACCTCCACGTACGGCATCTCGACACCAAGATCCCCGCGCGCCGCCATCACGCCGTCTGATTCCTGGAGGATCTCATCCAAGCGTTGCAGTGCTTGCGGACGTTCGATCTTTGCGATGATGAGTGGCCCGTCACCAACGATCTGTCGGGCTCGGATCACATCTTCGGACCTTTGAACGAACGACAACGCCACGATGTCTACCTCACACGAGCGCGCCACGATCAGATCTTCACGATCCTTCTCGGAAAACAACTCCCCTTCAATCGTTG
>RFNE01000114.1 GCA_009927375.1 Actinomycetota bacterium
CTGCTCCGTGCGATCTCGCGGATGCGCTCGGCGAAGGCATCACTTTGGATGTCCTGGCACCACATCACGATCGCGTCGTCGGTGTTCTCGTAGTACTTCTTGCGGATTCCCGCTGGCGCAAACCCGAATCGTCGATACAAATCCTGGGCGACGTGATTCGTGTGGCGAACCTCGAGCGTGAGTGCCTGGAATCCACGCTCGCGTGCCTCCCAAGCCAACTCGAGCATCAGCTCGGTCGCGACGCCACAGTTCTGCCATCGCGGGCTGACGGCGATGTTCGTGATGTGGGCGTCGTCATTCGAAAACAGCAGTCCGCAGTAGCCGACGAGTTCGCGACCGACGCGGGCGACGAGATAGAGCCGCTGGTTGCGATACATCATCTCGATCTCGTCCTGGAATACCTTCTCCGTCCACGGCTTCGGATACACCGCATTTTCGATCGGCATGATCTCGCGAATGTCGCGACGCTGCATCTGCACGATCACGAGCTCGGGATTCGGCTTGTCGGCCTGTTGCGGGCCGTGTCGTTTGACGATGCGATCGAGGATGCTCACGACGACCTCGTCGACCAATTGATCTCGGCATCCGGCTGGCGCAGATAGCGAGGCGAGACGTCCTTGGCCGCCACCCACTCCTCGCGACGAGCCCGCTCGTAACCGATCCGTGCGACGTGTGCCGCGCTCGGCACGGCGCTCGCCTCGGCGGCGAATTCGAACGCCGGAACGACGCCGCTCAATCGCTCGGTGAAGTCCTCACGATGTCGAAGCGCGCCGGTCCCCGCGAGGACGACCGACTGCCCACGATCTGCAATGTCGACGATGCAGGACTCGACGGATCCGATCTGCACCTCGCCCACCTGGCGCATCGCGCCATCAAGGGTCCTGTTGAGCGACCAGAACACCTCTCCTCGACGCGCGTCGATCACCGATGCAACGACGTCACACTCGCTCGTCACGCTACGCGCGACGGCCTCCACACTCGACACTTCGATGACGCCGACGTCGAGCACTTGGGCGAGCGCCTTGGCACTTGCGATCCCGACACGCATGCCGGTGAAGAGCCCCGGACCGACGTCGACAGCGATCCCGCCGACATCTCGCAGGTCAATGCGAGCCTGCGAGCACACATGCTGGATCATCGGCGTCAGTGCTTCGGCATGCTGCCGGTCGCTGCGAATCTCGCTGAATGCAACGACGTCCTCGCCGTCGTGCAGCGCGACGCTCACCGATTCCGTCGCCGTGTCGATTGCGAGCAAGATCACGAACCGCTCCAATACGAGACGGCTCTTCGCAACAGATCCCAACGCGACTCCCAACGGGATCCGATCCAGCGGATCGTGATCGTGCGCGCATCAGGGTTCGTCGCGAGGTGCTCGATCGAGATCTCGAGTCCTGCACCGAGGTCACCCTTGGCGACGTCTCCCCACTCGACGAACACGACACCACCTTGGGCTGCGAGATCGTCGAGCCCGAGATCGGCGAGTTCGCCCGTGCGCTCGAGTCGGTACAGGTCTGCGTGGTGGAACGGAAACTTTGCACCGTCGTAGGTGTGCACGAGATTGAACGTCGGAGAGGTCACCGGCTCGGTGATTCCGAGGGCGCTCGCGAGTGCCTGCACGAAAAACGTCTTCCCCGCACCCATCTCCCCCGCCAGCGAAACGACGTCACCGGCACGCAGGAGTGGAGCGATCGCACCCGCGACACCACGCGTGTCGTCAGCCGAAGAGATGTGCAGAGTGATCATGTGCGCTCGTTCAGCGTAGGTAGATCCGCGGCACTCTCGCGCTGATGCCGCAGGTGACCTCATAACCGATGGTCCCAAGCAGGTTCGCCCACTCGTTCGCCGACACGCGCTCCGAGCCCTGGGAACCGAGCAAGACAACTTCATCGCCGATGCGCACGACGTCGCTCCCGCAGTCCACCATCACTTGGTCCATCGTCACCATGCCGGCAAATGGTCGGCGTTTGCCACCGATCAAGA
>RFNE01000129.1 GCA_009927375.1 Actinomycetota bacterium
CTCGACATGAGCGAGTACATGGAAAGCACACGGTCAGCCGCCTCGTCGGTTCGCCCCCGGGATACGTGGGCTACGAAGAGGGCGGTCAGTTGACCGAGGCCGTGCGCCGCAAGCCGTTCTCCGTGGTGCTCTTCGACGAGATCGAAAAGGCACACCCAGACGTGTTCAACACGCTGCTCCAGATCTTGGAAGAGGGTCGTCTCACCGACTCGCAGGGTCGCAGCACGGACTTCCGCAACACGGTGCTGATCATGACCTCGAACCTCGGCACGCAGGATCTGCGCAAGGCCAACGTCGGCTTCGGCAAGAACGACGAAGCGATGTCGTACCAGCGCATGCGCGACAAGGTCAACGAGGCGTTGAAGAACCACTTCCGACCGGAGTTCTTGAACCGCATCGACGAAGTCATCGTGTTCCACGAACTCGGCATGCCAGAAGTCGTCCAGATGGTCGACCTGATGGCCAAGCGCCTCATCGGCCAGCTCGAGGGACTCGGACTCGGACTCGAGCTCACCCAGCCCGCCAAGGAACTCCTTGCCAAGCGTGGCTACGACCCGCAGCTCGGTGCTCGGCCACTGCGTCGTGCGCTCCAGCGACTGGTCGAAGATCCGCTCTCGGAGAAGTTGTTGAACAAGGAATTCTCCGCGGGTGACATCGTGCTCGTGGGCGTCGAGGATGACCCCGAGCGCCCCGGCGAGCAGCGCATCAGCTTCAGTTCCGTTCCCGGATTCCAGCCACCGGCTGCGGTCGAACTTGCCGGCGCGAGCGACGGCACGACGACCACCGAATAGCACCTCCTCACTCGATGTCGAGTCGCTCTCCACTGCGGGCGCTCGTCGCGATCGCACTCGGCTGTCTCGCACTCAGTGCGTGCCGTGTCGACACGGTGGTGTCTCTGAACGTCGAGCCCGACGGCTCGGGAGTGCTCGCCGTCGTCGCAACTGCAGATGCCGAAGTGATGGCAAGCGCACCGAACCTCGTCAACGACCTCAACTTCGAGGACGCCAAGGCTGCGGGTTGGAAGGTCTCCGACGTCGAGATGCTCGACACCGGTGGTGCACAGGTGCGGGTGTCGCACTCCTTCACCACGCCCGAGGAGGCAACGCAGCTCATGGGGCAACTCAGCGGCGAGTTCGGACCGTTCAAGGAACTCTCATTGACGCGCAGTGGCAAGGAAACCGACTCCACCTGGGCGCTCGCGGGAACCGCACAGATCACTGGCGGGCTCCAAGCCTTCGCCGATGGAGAACTGCTGAACATCATTGGTGGCGCACCGTATGAAGCCGCGGTGCGTGAGCAGAACCTCGACATCGGCCAGGCCGCCTCGATGGCGCTCAAGGTTCGACTGCCGGGCGTGATCGAGTCCACGACCGGGGTCGACGATGCGGGACTCATCCAGTGGACGGTGCCCTTCGACGGCAGCTCACAACAGATCGCAGCAACGACACAGAACACAGCCGTCGGCGCCACCATTGCGCGGATCTTTTCGCCAGTGCTGTTCTGGCTGTTCATCGGCTGGCTCGTGGTGATGGCCGGCTTCTCCGGCTTCGTTGCCTTCTCGCGCCTGCGCAAGCGCAAGTAGGACACCCACGGCGTAGTGTGTCGCGCATGGCACGCATGCGCACCGTCTACAACTGCAGCGACTGCGGCGCAGCGCATTACAAGTGGGCTGGCAAATGTGACTCCTGCGGCGCGTGGAACTCCCTCGTCGAGGATGTCGAAGACCCGGCGGAGTCCGTGACGCTTGCAGCCGGCATGGCGCTCGTTCCACCTGGAACGCCACAACCCCTCAGCACCCTGAGCTCTGCGACTGGCAAACCGACGCCGACCACCATCGGCGAACTCGACCGCGTGCTCGACGGTGGTCTCGTCCCCGGCTCGGTCACGCTGCTCGGCGGCGAACCCGGCATCGGCAAGTCGACCTTGCTCTTGCAGTTGCTCGCCGCGTGGCCAAAGAAGTCGCTGTACGTCACCGCTGAGGAAAGCGCCCAGCAAGTGCGGCTCCGTGCCGAGAGACTCCATGCGCTGCGCGACGACGTGTGGCTGCTCTCCGAAGCCTCGCTCACGAACATCGTCGCGGCAATCGACAGCGTCGCACCAACCTTGATCGTGATCGACAGCATCCAAGCAGTTGCCGATCCAACGCTCGGGTCGGCACCTGGCTCGGTCGTTCAAGTCCGCGGATGCGCCTATCGGCTCGTGCAAGAAGCAAAGAGTCGCAACATCCCCGTGATCCTCGTCGGACACGTCACGAAAGAAGGTGGCCTCGCCGGTCCACGTGTGCTCGAACACGTCGTCGACACCGTGCTCTCCTTCGAAGGTGATCGCCACCATGCGCTGCGGTTGCTCCGCGCGGTGAAACACCGCTTCGGTTCGACGAGCGAGCTCGGACTCTTCGAGATGACCGAGACTGGTCTCGCAGGTGTCCCCGATGCCAGCCAGATGTTCCTCGCCGACCGCCGACCCGGAACGCCAGGCTCGATCGTCGTGCCGACACTCGAAGGCCAGCGCCCGCTCCTCGTCGAGGTGCAGGCGCTCACCAATCCCGTCTCGAGCGGCGTCCCACCACGCCGTAGCGCGCAGGGTCTCGACCCCGGTCGACTCGCGATGTTGCTCGCAGTGCTCGAACGACGTGCGCGGCTCTCGCTCTCCAGCACGAGGTGTACGCCTCTGTCGTCGGTGGTGTAAAGCTCACCGAACCGAGCAGCGACCTCGGACTGTGCATTGCGCTCGTGTCGGCTGCCACGAACACCCCGACCCCAAGTGATCTCGTCGTGTGTGGCGAGGTTGGCCTCGGAGGGGAACTTCGTAACGTGGCGCATCTCTCGCGACGACTCGCCGAAGCGGCGCGTCTCGGTTTCACGCGTGCCATCGTGCCTGCGAGTGGGGCGGAGAAGTCGAAGCCCGCCAAGCATGCAGGGCTCACCGTTCAGCCCGCAGGAAGCCTGAGCGAGGCGCTGCGCTCGCTCAACTGTCCGTATCGTAGGCACGGTGACGATCGTCCCCGACAACAAGAACTGGACGTGGGTTCTCGAGCGTCCCTGCCCTGACTGCGCATTCGACGCAAGCCACATCGCCGTGCGCGACATCGGCATGATGACGCGCGACCTTGCCTCGCAATGGGAGGTCGTGCTCGGTCTCCCCGGTGCGACCAAGCGACCTAGGCCTGATTTCTGGTCGCCGAGCGAGTACGGCTGCCACGTACGCGACGTCTTTCGACTCTTCGACGAACGACTCGCCCTCATGCTCGACCAAGTGAACCCGGCGTTCGCGAATTGGGACCAAGACGCCACGGCGATTGCAGATCGATACGACCTGCAGGACCCCCTCATCGTGCGTCGGGAGATCGTCGTCGCCGGCGATCAACTCGCGGACCGCTTCGACCAGGTCACGGGGTCGGACTGGCAGCGCACCGGGCGCCGCAGCGACGGGGCCGTGTTCACGGTCGAGACCTTCGGCAAGTACTTCCTGCACGACCCCATCCATCATTTGTGGGATGTCGCGCGCACTTTCTGACGTCGCCGCACACACATCGGGTCATGACACAACCTTCTCCGACCTTCATCGGCCAAGACCGCAAGCGCAGGTGCAGTTGGTGCTCGAGCGACCCGCTGTACGTCGCCTATCACGACAACGAGTGGGGTCGCCCGTCACCGACGACAACCGCCTCTACGAAAAACTCTGCCTCGAGGGCTTCCAGGCCGGGTTGTCATGGTTGACCATTCTCAAGAAGCGAGAGGCGTTTCGCGAAGCGTTCGCCGGCTTCGATCCCCTCGTCGTTGCCCGCTTCACGACGAGAGACGTCCAGCGACTGATGCGCAATGCGGGAATCGTACGCAACACCGCCAAGATCCAGGCAACGATCTCCAATGCGCGCGCAACGCTCAAGGTCTGGGATGCAGGTTTGACACTCTCAGAAGTGATCTGGAAGCACCAGCCCACCAAGCGACGAGCCGCTCCTCGCGCATACGGTGACGTGCCGAGCTTCAGCGCAGAGTCAACGGCGCTTTCCAAGGAACTGTCTCGGCTGGGGTTTCGTTTCGTCGGACCGACCACGATGTATGCCGCGATGCAATCACTTGGCGTCGTCAATGACCACTATGCAAGTTGCGCATTCCGATCCGCCAGCGACAGCGGACGATCGAGGCTCGCTCGCGGTCGTTAGAGCGTGTAGCGATACACGTTGGTATCGCGTGCGACGAACCCAAGGCGTTGATACAGCCTGTTCGCGGCCTCGCGCGACGGCCGTGACGTGAGGTCCACGGTCTTTGCGCCACGCTCCCTCGCTCGCTGCAGCGCGAACGTGTTCAGTGCCTCCCAACTCCCTTGCCGCGGGACGATTCGTCAACGACGACGTCCTCGATCCAGGCGCGAATCCCGGTGGGAATCGGAAACACGACAAGCGTGAGCGAACCAACGATCGAGTCACCGTCCCGCGCGACGAGAACGTCGCAGGAATCGTTCGCAATGATTGCCGCGAGCTCTGCGTGCGTCGGTGGAGGATTTGACGATGACAACTGTGGGATGAGGCGAGCCATCGCGTCGACCAACTCTGGTGTCGCACGATCAGCGATGTCCACGACGATTGTCACACCACTACCTTGCCACACCCCAAACCTGCCATCACACCCACCCGAATCAAGGGTTCGGGTGACGGATTTTCTCGGTATCGTTTGACCAACATGTCGGATATCGCGCACGTTCGGTGGTTGTCCAAGCCGAGTCTCACGCGACCCGTGATGATCACCGCCTTCACCGGTTGGAACGATGCCGCCGACGCCGCATCGAACGCCGTGCGGAATCTGATCGAGGGATGGGGTGCGCAACCGCTCGCCGAGATCGACCCAGAGATGTTCACCGACTTCGCCACGATTCGCCCACACATTCGACTCAAAGATGGCCTGACGCGCACGGTGGTGTGGCCAACCGTCGGGCTGTGGCATGTGCAAGGAGCGGGTGGCGACATCATCCTCGCGCTCGGACCAGAGCCGAGCCTGCGCTGGAGGGCATTCTCCGAACAGTTGCTGGGGGTGGCAGACCACTTCGGTGCCTCGATGATGCTCACCCTCGGGGCACTTCTCGCAGACGTTCCACACAGCCGACCGGTTCAGATCATCGGCACTGCCACCGACCAGGATCTCATCGAGCGCTACAACCTGCAGCGGTCTCGATACGAGGGACCGACGGGAATCATCGGTGTAATCCACGACGTCTGCGCGACGACTGCACTTCCGTCAGTCGCGCTGTGGGCAGCAGTTCCTGCATACGCGTCGCAAGTTCCCTCACCGAAGGCGTCGCTCTCCCTGATGCGTCGCGCGTGTGAGATCATCGGCACCCCTGCACCGGTCGCCTCGGTGATGAACCTCATCGATCGCTACGAGGAACAGGTCAACTCGCTCGTCGAAGACGACGAAGATCTCGCTGCGTACGTCGAACGCCTCGAGACGATGACCGACCAAGGAATGTCCATCGACGACGAGGTTGATGACGGTCAGTTGCAGTTCGACTTTGCCGAGGACACGGGCGATGACGCAGCGGATGCGTCGACGCTGATGGACGAGGTTGAGCAGTTCCTGCGCGAGCAGGGCGACGGGAAGTAGCCCTAGAGAGTCGTGACGAGTTCTTCGATCGGGGTGACCATCCCGACGTAGAACTGACCGAAGTCCGCATACTTCGCAGATGCCTCATCGAAGCGCATCGTGTAGACGACGTCCTTCAGGTCGTCTGGGTTCACCGCGAACAGGGTGACTCCCCACTCGTAGTCATCCAAGCCCGTCGAACCGGTCACGAGCTGGATGACCCGTCCAGCGAACGTACGCCCGCTCTTGCCGTGCTCCATCATCAATTCGCTGCGCTTGTCGAAGGGCAACGTGAACCAGTTGTCCGTCGCCTCACGCTTCTTGGACATCGGGTAGAAGCACCAGGCGTTCTTCCCCGCGAAGGGAATCTGCGGGTAGAGACGAGCATTCTTCATCTCCTCGGGGACGTTCGCCGCATACTCACTGACTTCGGTCAGTGACACATAGCTGTCGGTGATGAAGATCCCCGCACGCTGGATTGCCGACTGGAATGTGCGCAGGTCGCGCATGTCGGACGCGATCGCCATGAACGCCACATCGGCCTTGTGGCCGAGCATCGACACGCTCACCACCTGCGTGCCGCGGGCCTTTGCCTCGTTGACGGCATCGATCGTTGCGGACGGGTCAAAGTCCATTGCGGCGTGACCGAAGAGATGAATGACGGCCATGCCGACGGAGGGGGAAAGTGGTTCGCTCATCGTCGTTCAGGCTAGTGACGGGCGCGCTCGGCTGCCCCAACGAGCGCAGATGCCGCGCGAGCAGGTGCGGCATCGTCGAGGTGGAGATACAGCGAGGGCTCGACAAGTTCGACTTCCATGATTTCGGGCACACCGCGATCATTCGTCACCATGTCGACGCGCGCATACAGCGGATGCTCGCCAAATCGATCTTGTAGCACCTGCAGACACGATCTCCGAGTGCGCGCTCTGCTGCTGTTGCGACTCGAGCGGTGATGTTTTCCTCCATGTACAGGCCGTTGTGACGAGGATCGTTCACGCCGAAGATCGCGGCTTTCCCGAAGGCGTGGCTGAACGAACCAGCCAAGTACACGAGCCCGGTCTCGCCAAGGGTGTCAATGGTCGACTGATACGGCTGCACCAGCGCAACTCCGCTCGTGCGCATGATGCGCTCGATGTGTGCCCGCGCAGCAGCGGCATCACCCACGTAACGCGCGGTGTTGTTCGATCCGGCACTCACCGCTGGCTTGATGATCACGTCGCGCGAGAGATCGAGGGCGTCGAGGTCGCGAGCGCGGGAGACGAACGTCGTCGGCATCACATCGATCGAGGCCTGCGCAAGGTCGATCAGATAACGCTTGTCGACGTTCCACTGCACGATGTCGAGTGGATTGAAGAGTCTGGTGCGCGCTCCGACTCCCCGTGCCCACACGAGGAACTCCCCGAGGCGCTCGTAGTAGTCCCACGTGCTGCGCAACACTGCGATGTCGAATTGCGACCAGTCGATCGTCTGATCGTCCCAGTCGACGATCTCCCACTTGGCCCCACATGCATCGAGGGCACGACTGAGGATCCCAAGATCCTTGTCGTGCCCTCGTGCTTCGTGCGTAGTGACGAGCGCGATCATGAAATCAGTCTCGCGCTTTCGTGGTCGACTTAGTAGTCGTCCATTCCTCCGCCCGGCATCGCCGGTGCTGACTCTTCTGGCTTGTCCGCGATCACCGCTTCGGTGGTCAGGAACAACGCCGCAATGGACGCCGCATTCTGCAATGCGGAGCGGGTCACCTTGGCTGCGTCGATCACGCCGAGCTTGACGAGATCCTCGTACTCACCCGTCGCAGCGTTCAGACCCTCGGCACCCTTCATCGAACGCACGCGCTCGACGACGACTCCGCCTTCGAGTCCTGCGTTCTCCGCGATCTGCTTGAGCGGACCCTCGAGCGAGCGAGCGACCAGGCGTGCACCGGTGGCCTCATCGCCCTTCAGCGATTCGGCAACCTTCAACACCGCAGCCTGCGAGCGCAGCAATGCGACGCCGCCGCCGGGAACGACGCCCTCTTCGATCGCGGCCTTCGTCGTGCTGACGGCGTCCTCGATGCGGTGCTTCTTTTCCTTCAACTCGACCTCGGTGGCTGCGCCAACCTTGAGCACTGCAACGCCACCCGACAACTTGGCGAGGCGCTCCTGGAGCTTCTCGCGGTCGTAGTCGCTGTCGGTGTTGTCGATCTCGGCCTTGATCTGGAGATACGGCCCTTGATGTCGCCATCTGAGCCGGCACCCTCGATGATCGTGGTCTCGTCCTTGGTGACGACGATCTTCTTCGCACGACCGAGCAGGTCGAGCGTGGTGTTCTCGAGCTTGAGGCCGACCTCTTCGCTGACGACCTGTCCACCAGTGAGGATCGCAATGTCCTGCAGCATCGCCTTGCGACGATCACCGAAGCCTGGGGCCTTGACCGCGACACTCTTGAACGTGCCACGGATCTTGTTCACCACGAGCGTGGCGAGGGCTTCACCCTCGATGTCTTCGGCGATGATGACGAGCTGCTTGCCCGCCTGCATGACCTTCTCGAGCACAGGCAGGAGATCGCGAACTGCGGTGATCTTTCCGCCGACGAGGAGGATGTAGCCGTCATCAACAACGGCCTCCATGCGGTCTGTGTCGGTCACGAAGTACGGCGAGATGTAACCCTTGTCGAAGCGCATACCTTCGACGAGGTCCATGTCCATGCCGAACGTCTGGCTCTCTTCGACGGTGATGACACCGTCCTTGCCGACCTTGTCGATCGCCTCGGAGATCGTCTGACCAATCTCCTGGTCCGCTGCCGAGATGGACGCGACCTGAGCGATCTGCTCCTTCGAGTCGACTTCCTTGGCGAGGTCACGAATGCTTGCGACTGCTGCCTCAACTGCTGCCTCGATGCCACGCTTCAGGCTCATCGGGTTCGCACCGGCTGCGACGTTGCGCAGACCTTCGCGCACCATGGTCCAGGCGAGCACGGTTGCCGTGGTCGTTCCGTCACCGGCAACGTCGTCGGTCTTCTTCGCGACTTCCTTCACCAGTTCCGCGCCGATGCGCTCGTACGGATCTTCGAGCTCGATCTCCTTGGCGATCGACACACCGTCATTGGTGATCGTCGGAGCGCCCCACTTCTTGTCGAGCACGACATTGCGGCCCTTTGGTCCGAGCGTCACGCGCACGGCGTCAGCCAACTTGTTCATGCCATTTTCGAGACCACGACGGGCTTCGTCGTCAAACAGGATGATCTTGGACATGGTGTTCCTCCATGGGTCAACGAGGGGATTCGGTTGTCTAGCCAGTCAGGTTTTCTGACCCTGATTAGGCGTTAGCACTCTACCGAGGCGACTGCTAAGCCCCTCAAGACGAGGTCAGCGAATCTTGCGCAACACCACATCCGTACGGGTTTCCGTGGCCCCCTCGCGCTGGAGCCAGCGCAGGAAGGCATCCAGGCCGGCGGTCCCCTCACAGGCCACCGCGAGGGTGACGTCCGATTCACCCGTCACATGGGCTGCCCACAAGATGTCGTCACGCTTGGCTGCGGCGTCGTCGAAGCCCTTGGTGTGGGGCATCCGGCATCGATCACCGCCTCGAGGGTTCGTCCGAGGGCGGCTTGGTTGACCTCCGCCCGAAACCCCGTAATGACGCCTTCTCGCATCAGTCTGCGGACCCGCTCAGCCGCGGCGTTCGGGGACAGATGGACCCGGTCGCCGAGCATTTGCCAAGAGATTCTCCCGTCAGATTGCAGAATTCCGAGGATTTCTCTGTCTACAGAGTCAATAGATACGTTTTCGTCTGCCATACGGCCAATTCTGCCAGATAATCCGCAGTTTCCTCAGGCATTTTCGCACCACACTGTTGCCCATGAGTGAGCAGACGTGGTCGTGGTTGCTGGTGGGCTTTGAGCTCCTCGCCATCGGAGGCATGTGGCTCGTCGGCGCCCGGAAGTGGTGGGGCTGGGGCATGGTGCTCGCAAGCTCGCTCCCCTGGATGGTTATGGATTGATCTTCTCCAAGCACGGCTTCATCGTGATGAGTTCGCTGTACATCCTCACGCACTCGCGCAATTTGGTGAAGTGGCGTCGTCAGCACACCCGCGAAACGGCGTC
>RFNE01000335.1 GCA_009927375.1 Actinomycetota bacterium
AGCCCACCCGATCCGGTGATGTTGCCCGACAACACCTGAGCACCCGTCGAGCCGATCTGCAGTTCGCCAGAGGCCCCGATCGCAATCGCGCCAGAGTACGTACCGCTGCCGAGCGAACCCGATCCTGCGAGGCGAAGGACTCCACCGCTCGCACCGATCGTCGTCGAACCCGAGTATGTGTTCGTTCCGCCCAAGGTGAGCGTTCCCGCGCCCGTCTTGGTGAGATTCGCCGAGGCACCCGCGATCACACCGTCGTAGGTGACCGTTGCACCGGTGACGACTTCGATCGTGCCGTGACTCGATCCGAGCGTGATACCGCGAGTGGTCGACAAGGTGAACGTCGCTGTCGCCTTCAGCGTTCCCCCGTTCAACGTCACCGACGTTGCCGTCACCGCTCCCGGATTCGCACCCAACTTGGCGTCCGAGGACACCGACACCACGCCACCGGTCACCGTCAGGCCACCGGTGTGCAAATTGTCTCCCGACAACGTGAGCGTTCCCGTTCCCGCCTTGGTCAACCTGCCCGAGTTAGCACTCGTGGTGCCACTGAACTCGGTCGTCGAGTTGTCACCACCAGCGGTGAGGTCTGCACTCAAGATGATCGAGCCCGCGCCCGCGATGGAGCCCACCGTCTCTGCGTTCGAATTGAGATCAAACGTCGCACCGGACGCAACCGATACTGCAGTTGAGTCCGACAGCACGCCGGCACCACCGAGCTTCAGGGTTCCCGCCGAAATCGTCGTCGCTCCGACGTAGCTGTTGATGCCGTTCATCGTCAGCGTTCCCGCGCCCGACTTGGTGAGGTCTGCACCCGACAGTCCAGCGATGATCGTGCCAATCGTTCCCGACTTACCCGTTGCGACCGAGATGGTTCCGTCGAAACTTCCGAGCGTGATACCACGGTTCGGAGCGATCGAGACATCGTCGGTGAACTCGAGCGTGCCGCCGTTCAACGTGATCGCGGTCGCGAGACCAGACCCAGGCACTGCACCAAGGTTGAGGTCGTTCGAGATCGACAACGTTCCCGCCGAAACGGTCGTTGATCCCGTGTGCGTGTTCGTCGCCGACAAAGTGACAGTTCCTGTGCCCTGCTTCGTGAATCCCGAAACGGGTGTGTCGATTGGATCATTCACTGTCGTATTTCCCGAACCATCGAAGGTCACGTTCGGTGAACCAGACGTTGCATCGATGGCGTTGCCGCTGACGACGTCGAGTGCGAGGGTGCCCGAATCGCTCTGAATCTCCGCACTTGCTGCGAGCGAAATGGCGCCACTCACCGTGTTGGTGTTCGCGGCATCCGCGACACTGCGAAGCGCGCCACCACTCGACACTCCAGTTCCCGACAGCGTCAACGGTTCAGCGACGGTGATTCCGGAGGCGCCTGTGGTGTCGATCAGAAGTGTTGCACCCGAGTCGACGGTCGTCCCCGCTGACGCAGCACCGAGCGCACCCGCGTCCGTCACGGACAGGGTTCCCGCACTCACCGTCGTCGACCCCGTGTATGAGTTGGACGCGGTCAGCGTCAGCGTGCTCGTAGACGACGTCGTCTTCGAAACCGCACCCGCACCGCTGATGACTCCGCTGATTGTCTGATTCGCACTCGATGCGTAGCGGAACGTCGTTCCCGTGATCAACGCGATCGATCCGCCGTAGGTCCCCGATGATCCGAGCGTTGCGGCCGAACCAACTTCGACCACACCACCGCTGGCGAACGTCTCGATACCACCCGACAGCGCACTGTCGGCACCGATGACGAACGTTCCAAGGCCGTACTTGTCGATGGCCACACCGGAACCGGAGATTCCCGATGTCGACACCGTGAGCGTCGTCGAGGTCGCCGTATCGACGACGAAGGTTGACGAAGTCGGACTCGTGATGCCGCCAGAGAGGGTCAATGAACCCGCATTGACCTGCACCTCATTGCTCGATTGGGTCAACGTGATCGCGCCGGAAAGCGTGTTCGCACCACTGACGTTCAAGATGACGCCGCTCAATCCACCGATTCCCGCTCCAGTGATCGTCTCTTGGCTCGTGATACTCCCGGACAGTCGAAGCTGCGCACCGTTGGACACCGTCGTCGCTCCGGCAGTGGTGCCGAGCGCAGTGGCGTTCGCAGCTTGAATTGATCCCGCGCTGATCGTCGTTGCGCCCGAATACGTATTCGCACCGGACAGCGTGAGCACTCCGCTTCCCTGTTTGACGAGCGCTCCACTGCCCGAGACGACACCACCGAACGTCGAATCCGCAGTCGTTGATGTGGTCAGGGTTGCGGTGCCGAGGGAGATTGCGCCTGTTCCAGCCGACGGTGACGTGGAGAGCGAACCGACCGTTTCGTTGAAGTTCGCCAGGCTGAACGTCGCTCCGTTACCGACGACGACATTCGACGAGTTATCAATTCGATCAGCCGCGCCGAGCGCCAAGGTTCCGCCAGAGATCGTGGTCGTGCCGGTGTAGCCATTGGCACCCGACAGCGTCAACGTTCCCGATCCAGTCTTGGTGAGACCACCCGTTCCTGAGCTCGTTCCGGAGAATGTCGTGCTACTCGAGTTCCCGCCGGCCGTCAACGTTCCCGATCCCAACGAAAGGGTTCCCGACCCTGCCAACGCGCCAATTGTCTCGTTGTAACCCTCGAGACTGAACGTCGCCCCGGTTGCAATGTCGACGGTCGATGAGTCTCCGACGACACCTGATCCGCCGAGTGCAAGTGTCCCTGCAGAAATCGTGGTCGTACCCGAATACGACGTGCCCGTGTTGGTCAGCGTGAGCGTTCCGTTACCAAGCTTCGTGAGGCCACCGGTTCCAGTAATTGCGGCAGAACTCGAGACGTTGTCCGACCGACTGAAACTCAGATCAGCATTGGTCACGATCGATGTCGTGGCGAGTGAACCACTCGTCGCGCCGTCACCGACGACGGCGGCGCCGACCGAAACGGTGAACGTTCCAGTGAAGGAATTCGCGCCAATCAAGGTGATGGTGCCTGCGCCCGATTTGGTCAGGTTTCCGCTTCCCGAGATCACTCCTGCTGCAAGCAGCGTTTTCGTCGATGCAACAGTGA
>RFNE01000161.1 GCA_009927375.1 Actinomycetota bacterium
AGCTCCATGTCTTCGAGACAGTGCTTCGGCGGTGGTGGGTCTTGGTCCGGAGCCATCACGACACGAAGTTCCACGCCACACACTCCGCAGCGGTAACGCACGTTGATCCGGCGCATCTCACCTGGTGGTGGAGGTGGAGGAAGTGGTGACGTCATGCTCGAGAGCATGCCGATCCCGACACGCCAGATGACGACGAACAGCACTGCCCCGACGAGGAACCAAATGATGGTTCCGAACATGACGAACGGTCCGTCTAGAGGCGTTCGATGATGGTGGCATTGGCCATGCCGCCACCTTCACACATCGTCTGCAACCCGTAGCGACCACCGGTGCGCTCGAGTTCATTGAGCAACGTGGTCATCAAACGTGTTCCCGAAGCGCCGAGGGGTGGCCAAGGCGATTGCGCCACCGTTGACGTTCACCTTGTCCATGTCTGGGTGGAGTTCCTTCTCCCATGCGAGCACGACGGAAGCAAACGCTTCGTTGATTTCGACGAGGTCGATGTCGTCCATGGTCAGACCCGCACGCTCGAGCACCTTCTTGGTCGCCGGGATTGGTGCGGTCAACATGAAGCGTGGGTCCTCTGCGGCCATCGCAAAGTTGACGAACCGTGCGCGTGGCTTGAGGCCGAGCTTCTTGGCCATCTCTTCGCTCATGATCAAGACGGCAGTCGCACCGTCGGTGATCTGCGAGGAGTTGCCTGCCGTGACGCGGCCACCTTCCTCAACCGGCTTGAACGACGGCTTGAGTGACGCGAGCTTTTCCATCGACGTTTCACGCAGACCTTCGTCGGTGGTCATCATGTTGCCCTCTGCATCGAGCACGGGAATGATCTCGTTCTGGAAACGACCCTCGCGCGTCGCACGCTGAGCGAACTCTTGGGAGCGCACGCCGAACGCATCGAGGTCTTCGCGGGAGATGTTCCACTTTTCAGCAATCAATTCGGCCGAGATGCCCTGGCCAACGAGTCCGCCTTGTGGTGCGTAACGGGTCTGTACGCGAGGACCGAACGGAAATCCGAAATTGCGATCGGCAACCGAGGAACCCATCGGCACTCGCGACATCACTTCGACACCACCCGCGACGACGATGTCGTATGCGCCCGCGATGACGCCCTGAGCAGCAAAGTGCGCAGCCTGCTGGCTGGAGCCACACTGACGATCCACGGTCGTGCCGGGAACGGTGTCTGGCCAACCCGCTGCGAGAACCGCGTTGCGAGCGACGTTCAAGGCCTGCTCGCCAACCTGCATCACGCATCCCATGACGACGTCATCGATGCGAGCTGGGTCGACACCCGTGCGCTCGA
Source organism: Actinomycetota bacterium (assembly GCA_009927375.1). Classification (GTDB taxonomy): domain Bacteria; phylum Actinomycetota; class Acidimicrobiia; order Acidimicrobiales; family Ilumatobacteraceae; genus UBA3006. Next base: position 1,307 of record RFNE01000161.1, read on the forward strand.
CGAGGGTGTTCATCACCTCGGCTGCAAGATCAACTGGGTGCCAGTTCTTGAGGCGTCCGTTGCGCTTGCCCAACGGGCTGCGGACTGCGTCGACGATTACTGCGGTGGTCATGGCGACTACCCCTTTCGTGTTGGTGGAGACGATGGGAATCGAACCCACGACCCCCTGCTTGCAAAGCAGGTGCTCTAGCCAGCTGAGCTACGTCCCCGTATGGCGAGGCTCAGGCTATCGGCTCTGATGTGGTGCCGTAAAAGCGGAAAGGCTCGCAAATGACACGGGGGTAGCCTTCGTTACATGGTTGGCGAATTGATGTATGCATTCCGCGTGATGCGCCTGCCACTCCTGGATGCGGGTGGAGGCGCAATCGGCAAGATCGACGACATCGTCGTCGTGCCCGGTCGCGCCCTAGAAGCCCCTCGGGTGTTGGGTTTCGTCGTCAGCAGCCAGCGCCGCCGCATTTTCGTGAGCACCTCTCGGATCGCCACCGTGGACAATGAAGGCGTCCGACTCAAGTCCTGGGACGTCGACTTGAACCCCTTCCATCCCCGCCCTGGTGAGCGACTGATCGGCAAAGACGTCCTCGACAAGCGGATCGGCGACGAAGTGGTGAGCGACGTCGCTTTGGCCCAGTCGACCGGAAAGAGCAGCGGTTGGAACGTCACCAAGGTCCGTCTCGCCAGGCGTGGACTCCTCAACCCTCGCGCCAGCTATCGACTCGTCGAGTGGGATCACATCCCTTCGCTGTTCGCTCCCAGACTCCGATCGACGCCGAGGCTGCACGCCTCCGTGACATGCACCCAAGTGACGTGGCCGCGGTCGTGCGCGCACTGCCACTCGAGCAGCGTCGTCTGCTTGCCGCTGCAATGGATGACGAGCGACTCGCAGACGTGCTCGAAGAAATGCCTGAGGACGAACAGCTCCGCTTGATTGAAGGACTCGATATGGAGCGTCTGACGAACGTCTTCGAAGAGATGGAGTTCGACGACCTCGCCGACCTCCTCGTACAGATGCCCGGCGAGCAACGTAGCCGCGTGCTTGAGGCGATGGATGACGAAGATGCCGAGACGATGCGCCAGTTGTTGTCGCACGCAGAAGGCACCGCCGGATCACTCATGACCCCAGACATCCTCGTGATGTCACCTGATTCGACCGTCGCCGATGCACTTGCGCGTATCCGCGAACCAGAGATCCTCGTCTCCATCGCGGCACAAGTGTTCGTG
>RFNE01000214.1 GCA_009927375.1 Actinomycetota bacterium
CCGACCGCGCGTTCGATGGACGTTCGATGAAGGCACAGATGAAGGCGGCCGACAGGAGTGGTGCGACAATCGCTTTGATCGTGGGCACGAATGAGGTCGAATCTGGCTCTATCGTGATGCGGTCGCTGTCGAGCGGCGAACAGACCACCATCGCCGATGGCGACGCGGTCGTCGCGGTGCGGCAACTGCTCGCAAACCAAGGAAGCTGACCCCACATGACCACCTCGAAGCCATCGACCGTCGAATCGACCACCATGCGCACGCACCGTTGTGGTGATCTCCGCGTCGAGCACGTCGGTTCGACCGTCACCCTCTGTGGGTGGGTCGCACGTCGTCGCGAACATGGAGAGCACCTCGCATTCGTCGACCTTCGTGACTACACGGGTGTCGTGCAGTGTGTAGTCGACAATTCCGCCGACATGCGCAGCGAATGGGTTGTCCAAATCACGGGAACCGTCCAGCGTCGACCCGAGGGCACGGTCAACCAGAACCTCGCAACCGGCGAAGTCGAATTGGCGAATTGTTCCGTGGTCGTCTTGAACGCGGCAGAAGCCCCACCGTTCCCGATCGATCAACGCGCGGATGAGGTGGACGAAAACGTGCGCCTCAAGTATCGCTATCTGGACATTCGTCGCGAGCGTATGCAAAAGAACTTGCGTATACGTAGCAAGGTCAACTCCGCGATTCGCGCGGCGATGGAGCGTCAGAACTTCGTCGAGGTTGAGACCCCGTTCCTGATGCCAAGCACGCCCGAAGGCGCGCGTGAATTTCTCGTTCCATCGCGCAAGGAGCCGGGTTCGTTCTACGCGCTACCTCAGTCGCCCCAGTTGTGGAAGCAGTTGCTGATGGTCGCGGGAATCGACCGCTACTACCAAATCGCGCGTTGTTTGCGCGACGAGGACTTGCGCGCAGATCGACAGTACGAGTTCATGCAGCTCGATGCCGAGATGAGTTTCGTCACGAAAGACGACGTTCTCGCCGCGATCAGTGAGGCGGTCATGGACGCAGCCGAGGCGGTCTTGGGCGAGCGCCCGGCGCCGATCGAGCGCATCACTTGGCACGACGCGATGAACCGGTTCGGAGTCGACAAACCCGACCTTCGATTCGGCATGGAACTCGTCGATGTCACCGCGGTATTCGCGTCGACGGAGTTCAAAGCATTTGCCTCTGCGGAGTGCATCAAGGCGATTCGTGTCGAAGCGTCGAAGTATCCCGAGGCTGCGGCTTCTGGTCGAAACAAGTTGGATGCTTTGACCGATCGCGCAAAGCAGATCGGTGCGAAGGGTCTCGTGTGGATGAAGGTCGGCGCGAATCAGTCACTCGAGTCGCCGGTCGCCAAGTTCCTCTCCGATGCGGAGCGGACAGCACTCGTTGGAGCACTCGGTGCGGTCGAAGGCGATTTGCTCCTCCTCGTCGCTGACAAGTGGTCGACGGCATGTGAGGTGTTGGGGCAATTGCGTAACGATCTCGGAAGGCCGCCCGTCCACGAGGGTCCTTACCGCTACGTGTGGGTGATCGACTTCCCGTTGTTTGTCGGCATCAATGCCACCACCGGAAAACCCCAGCCCGGACATCACCCGTTCTGCCAACCGCATCCTGACGACATCGAACGCTTGGAGAGCGATCCGATGAGCGTTCGCGCGCAGGCGTACGACCTCGTGTTGAACGGCTGGGAACTCGGTTCGGGATCGATTCGAATCCACGATCCCGAGATGCAGCGTCGAGTATTCCGCCAGCTCGGAATCAGCGACGAAGACGCCGATCGTCGATTCGGGTTCTTCCTCCAGCCGTTCAAGTACGGGGCGCCACCACACGGCGGCTTCGCGTTCGGTACCGATCGTCTCGTGGCGATCCTCGCGGGCGAGGAAAACATTCGAGAAGTCATCGCATTCCCCAAGACACAGTCGGGAAGCGACCCGATGACGAATGCGCCAACGCAGGTGAATCCGGCGCAGTTGCTCGAACTCGGAATTCGCACGTTGCCGCCTCCCGCCAAGAGCTAGGCGAGACGCGATGGCTCGCGCCGATGACCTCTTCACGAGTGCGGCAGAGGATCGGCTGCGCGATCAGGCGCCACTCGCGGCGCGACTGCGACCGCGAACGTTGGACGACATCGTCGGCCAAGAGCACCTCGTCGCTCCTGGTGCGCCTCTTCGCTCATTGATCGAGGCGGATCGACTTTCTTCGGTCATCTTCTGGGGTCCACCCGGAACCGGAAAGACGACGCTCGCCGAAGTTGTTGCATTGTCGACCTCGCGAGAGTTCGTTCGACTGTCCGCCGTGACGTCGGGTGTGAAGGATGTGCGCCAGGCGATCGAAGAGGCGACGGAACGTCGAGCATTGCACGGTCGAGGAACGATCGTGTTCGTGGATGAGATCCATCGATTCTCGACGTCACAGCAAGACGCGCTCCTGCCGAGCGTCGAGGGTGGGGTGATCACTCTGATCGGTGCAACCACCGAAAACCCATACTTCGAAGTGAACGCACCGCTGCGTAGTCGGAGCACGTTGTTCAGACTCGAACCGTTGTCGACGCAGGCAATCGCCCGACTTTTGGCTCGGGGTCTCATTGCTGAAGGAACGACTGCGTCGGCGGAGGCGATGGATTTACTCGTGTCACGAGCAGGTGGCGATGGCCGCCAAAGTCTGACTGCGCTCGAGGTGGCGTGCGCGTTGGCGAACGGTGGGCAAGTCGAAGTCGTCCACGTCGAGGCTGCGCTCGGCGTGAGTGCAATGCGATACGGAAGGGACGACCACTACGACGTCGTGTCTGCGTTCATCAAGAGCATTCGCGGCAGTGATCCGAGCGCGGCGGTGTTCTGGCTTGCGAGAATGCTGGAGGCGGGCGACGATCCGAAGTTCATTGCCCGACGGATGATCATCGCGGCGAGCGAGGACATCGGAATTGCAGACTCGCAGGCGCTCGTCGTCGCGGTCGCGGCAGCGCAGGCCGTCGAACACGTGGGATTGCCCGAGGCGCAGTTGAACCTGGCACACGCAGCCGTCTATCTTGCGCGAGCGCCGAAGAGTCCGACGGTGTCGCGAGCGATCTGGACCGCACGAAGTGACATACGGCAAGGTGTCGACGTAGAGGTTCCCGCACACCTCCGGGATGCGCATTACTCGGGTGCTGCAGAGATCGGGCACGGTACGAACTACGTCTCTCCGCACGACGATCCGAAGGTGGAACAGGACTATCTCCCTGCGCACACTGAAGGCCGTCCCCGTCGCCAGGATCCGTACATTGCGGACCGCGACGGGACTGCCTAATCGATGGAGGTCGGGTGATGATGAAGCGTCTGTTCTGGTTCGTGATGGGTGTGCTCGCGGGCATCTTCGGTCTCCGCTACGCAAAGAACAAGGCGAAGGACGCCGCCGATGAATTCAACGTCGCCGACTTGGCAACCGACATCTTTGGATTGCTCGTGAAGTTGGTGAACTACGTCGTCGACCTCGTGCGCGAGGTGTTGGCAAAGGACGATCAGACCAGCACGCCTCGAAACTAGACTGTCGGAGATGGCGGCCGGCCGAGGAAAGATCACCAGCGCAAATCAATTGCGTGAGGCGTTCCAAGGGTTCTTCGTCGACCGCGGTCACACGTTGGTTCCGTCGGCGAGCCTGATCCCACACGATCCAACGGTGCTCTTCACCGTCGCGGGAATGGTTCCCTTCAAGCCATATTTCGTGGGCGATGAGGTGGCCCCGTACAAACGTGCGGTCAGCGTGCAAAAGAGCGCGCGAGCAGGCGGAAAACACAACGACCTCGACGACGTTGGTCGCACCAAGCGGCACCTCGTGTTCTTCGAGATGATGGGCAACTTCAGTTTCGGTGACTACTTCAAGTCCGACGCGATTCCGTGGTCGTGGGAGTTGGTGACCGAGGTCTTCGGATTCGATGGCGATCGCCTGTGGATCACGGTGCACGAAAGCGATGACGAGGCCGAAGCGATCTGGCATGAACAAGTGGGCGTGCCGATGGATCGAATCCAGCGCCTCGGCGACAAGGACAACTTCTGGCAGATGGGCGAGACCGGACCCTGTGGTCCGTGCTCGGAGATCCACATCGACCGTGGGCCAGCCTTCGGTCCGGATGGTGGACCGCTGCACGATCCGCACGGCGATCGATTCCTCGAGTTCTGGAACTTGGTGTTCATGCAGTTCAACCAAGACAAGGACGGAACTCGAACGCCGTTGCCGAAGCCGTCCATCGACACAGGCGCGGGTCTCGAGCGAATCCTTGCGCTGATGCAGGGCACGGACTCCGTATGGGAGACCGACGTGCTCTATCCCTTGATCGAACAGGGTCAGTCACTGACCTCGAAGAAGTACCAGGCAGGAAACTACGAAGACCGCGACAGCTTCAGTTTGCGCGTGCTCGCTGAGCACGCACGATCAGCAACCATGCTCGTCAACGACGGGGTGTTCCCGTCGAATGAAAATCGCGGGTACGTGCTGCGTCGAATCATCCGGCGTGCGGTGCGCCATGCGTATCTGCTTGGGACCGAGAAGCTCGTCATGCCGTCGCTTTCGGCAACGGCAATCGAGATCATGCAGGCTGCATACCCCGACCTCACGACCAATCGCGACTTCATCCTTGGTGTCTTGACGAAAGAAGAGGAACGTTTCCGTCAAACCTTGAAGACCGGAGTGTCGATCCTCGAGGATGAGTTGGCTTCGGGGACGAAGACGCTGTCCGGAAGTTCCGCATTCCTGTTGCACGACACCTACGGCTTCCCACTCGAGTTGACCCAAGAGATCACCCAGGAACGAGGCGTTGGAGTCGACGTCGAAGGTTTCGAGCGCGAGATGACGGAGCAGCGTCAGCGAGCAAAGGCTGCCCGCAAAGGTGTGCAGAACGACGAGGATGCCACCGCGGTCTTCCGCGACGTTGTCGAGCGCCATGGAACGACGACGTTCGTCGGCTATGACGCCGATGCCTGCGACGCGACGATCGTAGAAATCGTGGAGGTTGCGGGGAATGAGGATCTCATCGATGTGATCCTCGATACGACTCCGTTCTACGCCGAGAGTGGTGGTCAAGTCGGCGACACTGGCACCATTTCGACTGATACCGGGTCACTCGAAGTTCTGGACACAACGTTTGCGCTTCCTGGCCTTCGTCGCCATCGATGCAGAATCGATTCGGGAACAGTTATGCCAGGTCAGCGGGCACGTGCCGAGATTGACGTCGTCGCCAGGAATGCGACGCGTCGCAATCACACCGCAACCCACGTGTTGCACTGGGCCCTTCGCCAGGTGCTGGGAGAGCACGTCAAGCAGGCAGGTTCGCTGGTTTCCCCAGATCGGCTGCGTTTCGACTTCAGCCATTACGCGCCGGTTTCTGCCGAGGAGATCGAGCGGATTGAACGGCTGGCCAATGGTCAGGTCCTGGACAATGTCGCGACGCAGGCGTACGAGACCAGCAAGGATCAAGCGACGGCCGACGGCGCGATCGCGTTCTTCGGCGACAAGTACGGAGACACCGTCCGCGTCCTTCGCGCTGGAGCCTCGTTCGAGCTGTGTGGTGGAACACACGTGCGAGCGACCGGCGACATCGGCACCATCAAGATTGTGTCTGAGTCCTCGATCGGGTCGAACCTCCGCCGTATCGAAGCGGTGACAGGTACGAACACGCTTGAGTATCTGATGGAGTCCTCACGGACCCTTGCCGGAGTTGCGGGACTCGTCGGTTCGCCCATCGATGGCCTTGCCGGCGCCGTTCAGCGCAAGCTGGATGAGATCAAGTCGCTTCAGGACGAGATCAAATCGCTCAAGTCCGCTCAGGCGCGTGCGAAGTCGGGAGAGATTGCCGCCCGTCACGTGGCGGGCACCGTCGTCGAGCGTGTCGATGGGATGAGCCCTGGTGACTTGCGCGAACTTGCGTTGGCAATTCGAGAAGACGCGCGAGTGTCTGTCGTGGTGCTTGGCGGCGTGACTGATTCGAACGGCGTTGCACTCGTCGCGGCGACGACCCCGAAGATCGAGACCTCCGCTGGCGAGTTGATCAAGGACGCAGCGAAGCTGGTCGGCGGCGGTGGAGGCGGCAAGGGTGACGTCGCGACGGCTGGTGGCAAGAAGCCAGAGATGTTGGACGAAGCATTGGAGTTGGTGCGGAAGCGAGTCGGGTCGGTCGTTGGCGCCTGACATGCGGGCGCTTGGCTTGGACCTTGGCACCAAGAGAATCGGTGTCGCCACGAGTGATTCGAGTGGCCTGATCGCGACGCCTCTCACGGTTCTTGAACGGAGCGGTGATCGTGCGCGTGATCATCGTGCGATCGCCTCGCTCGTCGTCGAGGAGGAAGCAACGGTCGTCGTCGTTGGTTTGCCGTTGTCGCTGTCCGGCGATGCGGGGCCAGCTGCACAAAACGTCCTCGCCGAAATTCGGGAGATGGCTAGCGTGGTTGGTGTGCCGATCGAAACGTACGACGAACGTCTTTCGTCCGTGACGGCAAACGAAATGTTGATGGAGCGCAAGATGAAGGCTCAGGCGCGTCGGCGCGTCGTGGACAAGGTCGCGGCCGCTGTCATGTTGCAGGCGTGGCTCGATCACCGGCGCAATCAGACGGCTACATGATCGATCCGCTCTTGCGACCGCCGAGAGTCGAACGTGACGTGGTCGACGACTGGAGAGAAGATCCTTGGGATGATCCGCGTCGGCTGAACGACGCTGGTGGAGCATCGACCGACATCGCGGAGCCAGTGTCGCTTGAGCGCTTTCGCGACGTGCTTCGTCTCGTTTCGGTCGTGGTGGTCGCACTCACTCTGCTGTTCGGCGCCGTGGGTTGGTGGTACTTGCGGCAGGTGAATCCTTCGGGGGAGGCTGCCGCGACGGCAACCTTCACGATCAATCAAGGTGACACGTTGTCCGAGGTCAGTCAGCGACTCGAGGATCAAGGATTCATCTCGAGTGCCGGTGTCTTCCGATGGTACGTGGCACGCAACGGTGGGATCGAGCTTGAGCCGGGTTTCTATTCGTTGCGAGCGAAGACCCACATGGGTGACATCATGGCAATCCTCAACACGCCGCCATCGATCACCTATTCGAAGGTGACGTTCCCAGAAGGTTTCACCATCGCCCAGATTGCGCGCCGACTCGAGGAAAAGACTAAGCGCATGACGGAGGCTGACGTTCTCGCAGCCGTTGCGGATCCGGCAATCGTCGCAAATTTCAGACCTGATGGCGTCTCGTCTCTCGAGGGTCTGTTGTTCCCTGATACGTACTTGGTCTCTGGCGATGAAACCCCTACGCAGGTCATTCAAAGAATGGTCACGTTGATGGAGGACGTCGCACGTGAGGAAGGGCTTTCGGATGCTCAATCCAAGGTCGGTTACTCGCCCTACAAGGTGTTGATCGTCGCCTCAATGATCGAGCGAGAAGCAAAGATCGATGAGGATCGCGCGAAGATTGCGCGGGTCATTTACAACCGATTGGAAGCGGGAATGCCACTCCAGATCGATGCGACGTTGTACTACGGCGCGCCGGAGGGGGCGAGCTTCGCCGACTTGAAGGCCGTCGAAGGGCCGTACAACACCTATCTGAAGAAGGGGCTACCGCCGACACCAATAGCGAGTCCTGGTCGAGCATCGATTCGCGCCGCGCTGAACCCGGCGAACAACCCCTCTTCATCGGATCCACTGTGTGCCAAGACTCCGAAGCCGTGTCGATATCTCTACTACGTGCTTGCCGATGCTGATGGGCGACACGCCTTTGCGGCGACGCTCGCACAGCATGAGGCAAACGTCGAAGCGGCGCGTGCCGCCGGGCTGCTTCCGTAGGCCACGATGATTCGCGCAGCGGTTATCGGATCGCCGGTAGTGCAGAGTCTCTCGCCGGCCATGCACAATGCCGTCTTTGCTCGACTCGGTATCGATGCGCACTACGACGCGCTCGATGTCGCGCCGTCTGAGTTCTCAGAAACTATTGATCGTCTCCGTCATTCCGAATACGTCGGGCTATCGGTGACGATGCCACACAAGGATGCCGCTTTCCGCGCGTGTGACGAAGTGTCCGAGAGCGCGCGTCGGATCGGAGCAGTCAACACGATCCACTTTCGTAGCGGTGACGTCGTCGGCCACAACACCGATGGCGTGGGCTGTGTCAACGCAATTGTTCGGCATGGTTTCTCGATCGTGGGCAAACGTTGTGTGGTGCTCGGCGCCGGAGGAGCTGCGCGTTCGGTCGTCGATGCCTTTGCGTCCGCTGGGGCGGGTGAGGTGATCGTCGTCAACAGGACCGAGGCAAATGCAAGACGAGCCGTCGCAGGTCTTGATTCGTGCCGCGTTGGATCGCTGGATGACGTTGCGGGTTCGGACGTGGTCGTCAACTGCACGTCAGTCGGCATGGGTACTGATGAGACACCGGTAGCGAAGGGGGATCTGAATCGTGTGGGTTGCGTCCTCGATGCGGTGTATCACCCGTTGCGAACGCGACTGCTCGATGATGCGATTGCTGCGGGTGCAGTTGCGATCGACGGATTGTGGATGCTCGTTTATCAGGCAGTCGAGCAACAGCGACTCTGGTTCGGTCACGAGGTTGATGCACAGTTGATGCGCGACGCCGCACTCGCTGAATTGGCACGGCGAGGCAACGACCCCACGTTGTAGCCTTCGCCGTAAATGACCGCAGGTGGGGGAAAGCCCAGCGGTAGCCTGAATGCATGATTCGGTACCTCACGGCGGGCGAAAGTCATGGCCAGGCGCTCGTTGCCGTCGTCGAAGGTCTTCCCGCTGGCCTTCGGGTAACCGCAGAGGACATTCAGGCAGAACTCGGGAGACGTCGACTGGGGTATGGACGTGGCCCACGCCAGCGTTTTGAGGTCGACGAAATTGAGCTTCTCGGTGGGATTCGACATGGTCGAACGCTCGGATCGCCCGTCTCGATCCTGATCAAGAACACCGAGTGGTTCCGTAGCGATGTTTGGCACGAAGAGATGTCGCCCGCGCCTGGGGCAACGAAGAAACCGTTGACCCAGCCTCGTCCCGGACACGCCGACCTGTCGGGAATGCAAAAGTACGGTTTCGATGATGCTCGTGACGTCTTGGAGCGTGCGAGCGCCCGAGAGACCGCCGCGCGAGTAGCGGCTGGAGCGCTCGCCAAATTGCTGTTACGGGAAATCGGGGTCGACGTATTGTCTCACGTCATCCAGATGGGATCGGTGCGCTCGACGGCTGTTGCGCGTCCGACGATGGCAGATCTCGCAAAGGTGGACGAGTCGCCAGTGCGCTGTTTTGACGAAAAGACGCAGGACGCAATGATCGCCGAGATCGAAGCGGCAGCGAAAGATGGTGACAGCCTCGGCGGCGTCGTCGAAGTCCTTGCATATGGTCTTCCCGTCGGCCTCGGCAGTTACGTGCACTGGGATCGCAAGATCGATGGCTTGTTGTCACAGGCGATCATGAGCATCCAGGCGGTGAAGGGCGTGGAGATCGGTGACGGATTCGAAGTTGCAGGTCGACGGGGGAGCGCCGCACATGATCCGATCAGTTGGGATGAATCGACGAAGAGTTATCGCCGAGAATCGACACTCGCCGGAGGGACCGAGGGCGGAATGACGACCGGTGAACTGCTCGTCGTACGAGCAGCGATGAAACCGTTGGCGACGCTCAATCGCCCGACGCTCAAGACGGTTGACACGGCAACGAAGGAAGAGACCGTCAGCTTCAAGGAGCGAACCGACGTCACCGCGGTGCCCGCGATGGGAGTCGTCGCGGAAACCATGGTCGCCCTCGTCCTTGCCGCCGAGGCGCAACGGAAGTTCGGTGGTGATTCCGTCCGCGAATTCGCTGCCAATGCTGCGGCCTTTGCCGACAGCTTGAGGTAGTTCGTCGATGGGAATGTCCCACGACCAACCTCACAGCACGCGCGTGATCGTCCTGGTTGGTTTGATGGGCTCAGGAAAGTCGAGCGTCGGGCGTCGGCTCGCAAACGCCATGCGCGTCAACTTCTATGACACCGATGAAATGGTGGCAGCGGCAACCAGGAAGTCGGTCCGCGAGTTGTTCGCGGAGGGAGAGTCGGCGTTTCGGCTTCACGAGAGAGACGCGCTGATCGATGCACTCGAGCGCGCATCGCAAGGTTCTGGTGTCGTTGCTACTGGCGGCGGTGTCGTCACCATCCCAGAGAATCGCGCAGACATCGAACATCGTGCAGACGCGGTTGTATGGCTGGATGCGGATATCGATGAACTCGTTGCACGCACGTCGAGCGGGACCCATCGTCCGCTCCTCGATGGTGGTGCGCGTGGCAAACTTGAAGAGATGCAACAGGAGCGACGCAGTCTCTATGAGTCGCTCGCCACATTGAGAGTGTCGACGAAAGGTCGATCCTCGCTTCCATCACCGAACACATCGTGGCCCAACTCGGATCGATCGCCTGATGACTCTTCGTCGTGAACGCGTCGAGCTGGGGGATCGCTCCTACGACGTCGTCATCGGTGATGGCGCGATCGGTGAGATTGGTGGATTGATCCCGAAGACGGCCGTGCGAGCCGTCGTCGTGACGCAGCAGCACCTCCCGGTGAGCGTGCAGTCGATCCTCGAAAAGCATGGATTGAAAGTTGCCACTGTCGAAATCGGTGACGGGAGGAGCACAAGAGTCTCGCCAGTATCGAAAAAATCATGCGAGTCTGCGCCACTCATTCAATGACACGTGGCGATGTGATCGTCGGAGTCGGGGGTGGAATGGTCACCGATGTCGCTGGATACGCAGCCGCATCGTGGCACCGTGGCATTGCGGTCGTCCACGTGTCGACGACGCTCGTCGGAATGGTGGATGCGGCGATCGGTGGCAAGACAGGAGTGAATATTCCCGAGGGGAAGAATCTCGTTGGCGCGTTCTGGCAGCCGAGCGGGGTGGTGTGTGACACCTCGACGCTTGCCACCCTCCCCGAACGTGAGCGCCGATGTGGTTACGGCGAGATGGCCAAATATCACTTCTTGACTGGTGACGACCTGCTCGCGATGGATCTTCCATCGCGCATTGCGCGTTGTGTCCGCATCAAGGCCGACATCGTGTCGCAGGACGAGCGCGAAGGGGGTCTACGAGCGGTTCTGAACTACGGCCACACACTCGGTCACGCGCTTGAAATTGCCACACACTTCTCCCTCGCACACGGCGAAGCCGTGGCGGTCGGTCTCAAGTTCGCTGCGCTTGTTGCGCATTCGATGGGGAGGATCGATGCATCGCGGGTTGCGTACCACGACGACGTCATCGTGAAGGAGTACGGGCTGTCGGTCGCGATGCCCACGGGATTGGCAGTTTCAGAGCTCGTGGATCTGATGAAGCGGGACAAGAAGTCGAGTGGTGGGCTCACATTCATGCTCGACGGACCGCGGGGCATCGAGATGGTTCGGGACGTACCCGAAGAAATTGTGCTCGATTGCTTGAAGCGCATGGAACTACGCTGAATCCATGGCATCGCCACTCGTCGTCATCTTGAGCGGAGCGAATCTGAACTTGCTCGGCCAGCGCGAGCCAGAGATCTATGGTTCGATGACGCTCGATGATCATGTGGCGTTGGCAAAGAGCGCTGCCAAGGACGCTGGGATCACCATTGAGCACGTGCAGTCGAACGAAGCAGGGGCATTGGTCGAGGCGATCCATGCTGCTCGAGGACGAGCGAAAGGGATCATCATCAATCCTGGGGCGTTCACTCATTATGCGTGGAGTCTTCACGACGCCCTCAGCGCGTTCGATGGCGTGGTGATCGAGGCGCACCTGTCACAACCGCAAGCTCGCGAAGCGTGGAGACACACGAGCGTGATCGCGCCTGTTGCTGACGGAACGATCAGCGGATTCGGTCCACAGACCTATCCGCTCGCCATCTCAGCAATGGCATCCTTGCTCAAGCGCTAGTCGTGTCTCGGTTCGCTCCGATCGTCGTCGTGGAACGACTCCGTGTCGTGCGCGCGCGACTAGAGGAGTCCTCGCTCGATGCGGTCCTCGTGGGATCACTCACGAACATCTGTTACCTGACTGGCTTTACTGGGTCCGCGGGCATTGCCGTCGTGACCAGGAGCGGTGGCGTGTTGTGCGTGGACGGTCGGTACGGACAGCAGGCTCGAGAGCAACTCGATCGGGCACAGTGTGACCTCGAGATTCACGTTGCCAAAACGAGTGGCGAGATGAACGAATTCGTTGCGCGAATCGTTTCGTCACAGACGAAGGTCGCTTACGATGCCAACGAGTTCACTCTCGCGCAATTCGAGTCACTTGGCGGGAAGTCTGCGCAGATGTGTCGAGTCGATGGGTTCATCGGGGCGGTACGAGAAGTGAAGGACACATCGGAGATCGAGCGCATAGGTTTCGCGGCGAGGTGCGCGGACGAAGCGCTGCAGATCGTTCCCGAGTTGATCGGACGGGACTCACTCATCACCGAGCGCGACGTACGAGACGAACTCGAATACCTCATGCGCAAGGCAGGTGCAGACGGACCGAGCTACGACACGATCGTGGCAAGCGGGGAGAATGCCGCACTGCCACATCACCGTCCTGGTTCGAGGGTTATCCGCGAGGGGGACGCCGTCGTCATCGACGTCGGGGCACTCGTTGAGGGCTATCACTCCGACATGACACGCACGTTTCTCGTCGGTACTTGTTCGGATCAACTTCACCAGATGTACGAGTCGGTGCGTGAGGTTCAGCAGCACGCCGTGGAGATGGTTCGCCCAGGAGTTCGCTGCGGTGACATCGATTCGTGGTGCAGGGACGAGTTTGCGCGACGCGGAGTCGCCGATCTCGTCGCACACTCGACTGGCCATGGGGTCGGACTGCTGATTCATGAGTCTCCGTGGTTGCGTGCGGGCGTCGAGGACCATTTGAAGATTGGTCAGGTGGTGACCGTGGAGCCTGGGCTCTATCGTGTAGGGGTCGGTGGCGTGCGGATCGAGGATCTCCTTGTCGTGACGCAAACCGGACACACCGTCCTCACACACAGCCCAAAGGAATCTCCGTGCCTGCCATCTCTACCAACGACCTGAAGAACGGGATCACCCTGAACCTCGACGGGACCCTGTACACCGTTGTCGAATTCCAGCACGTCAAGCCGGGTAAGGGTGGAGCGTTCGTCCGTTCGCGCTTACGCAACCTGCGCAGCGGAAACATGCTGGACCGCACCTTCAATGCCGGCGTCAAGGTCGAACAAGCGATCCTCGAGAAGCGCGACATGCAGTTCCTCTACAAGGACGGCGACGAATACGTCTTCATGGACACCGAGACGTACGACCAGGTCAACATCAAGCCGGTTGCTCTCGGTGAGGCGGCGGATTACCTGATCGAAAATGCGGTCGCGATCATCGCGACCTACGAGGGCGAGATCGTGAGCGTCGAGATTCCGGCGGCTGTCGAGCTCGAAATTGCCCAGACGGAACCAGGCATCCAAGGTGACCGCGTCTCCGGTGCCCGCAAGCCTGCGACGCTTCAGACGGGCAAGGTCATCCAGGTTCCTCTGTTCATCAACATCGGTGATCGCGTGAAGGTCGATACGCGCACCGGCGATTACATCACCCGCGTCTAGGGATGGAACCCGGGCGCCGGAATCGGCAACCAGCTCACGATCCGCGCACGGACGCCCGGGAACGTGCGTTGCACGTGCTCTATGAAGCGCGCGCCAAGTCGAGCTCCGGTCGGTCGGTGATCGAGTCGCAGGTCCTTCCCGTGGACGAGATGACCGCAGACATCGTCGGTGGCATCGACGACAACATCGAGGCGATCGACGCCCGAATTTCGAACCACGCGGTCGGATGGACCTTGACGCGGATGCCCGTCATCGACCTCTCGGTCCTGCGTATGGCGACTTTCGAACTCGTCTACCGCAGGGCGGTGCCCACTGGCGTGATCATCAACGAGGCGGTGGAGTTGGCAAAGCGATTCTCGACTGATGAATCTCCACGTTTCGTGAACGGGGTGTTGTCAGCGATTGCCCGTGAGGTGCGACCCGAAGACAAGTAAGTTCCTCTCGTGGCCCGACAGGTGCGAGTCTCTCCCAAGTGGTGGATGGTGTGCGCATTGCTCGTCGGCGCCTACGCGTCGTACATGTCGGTGAAGACGGTTGACATTCACCGAGGTCTCGGAACGTCGGCGTATGACTTTGGCCTCTACGAGCAGGGGTTTGGTTGCTCTCGCGGTTCGAGTCGCCCTTCGTCACGCTGATGGGGCGCAATCTCTTCGGAGACCACTCGTCATTCATCTTGCTCTTCCTCGTGCCCTTTTACTGGTTTGACCCGCCGACGTCGTTCCTGCTCGTTGTCCAGAGCGTGGTGATCGCGCTTGGTGCCGTTCCGCTCTTTTGGTACGCCAAACGCCGGCTGCAGAGTGGTGCTGCCGCGAGTGTGATCGCGCTCGGTTATCTCATTCATCCCGCGGTGGTCTGGACGAACCTCGAGAACTTCCATCCCGACTCCTTCCTTGGCCCACTCATTGCGCTCGTGCTCGTTGCAGCAGCAGAGAAGCGATGGAGGATCTATTGGGTTGCGGTCGTGCTGACGCTCCTCGTGAAGGAAGACGTGGCGTTCGTCCTCGTGCCGATTGGTGTCTTCGTGGCCCTGAGGGGCGATCGGCGTCGGGGAGTGTTGACCGCATGTGCGTCCATTGGGGTGATGGCGATGATGCTCCTCGTCGTCATGCGGTCGTTCACTGGAGTCGCATTTCGAAATTCGTGGCGCATCCCCTTTGGTGGTTCGGAGGGTTCTTGCGCACTGCGATCACTCGACCATGGGACGTCGTCACGCACCTCGTGAGCGACACACGACCTCGATACCTCTGGCAGGTGTTCGCACCACTCGGCTTCGTCGCGGTCCTGGCGCCAAGTGCACTCATGACAGCCCTGGGTGTCGTCGGCGTGAATCTCGTCAGTACGTTCTGGTACCAGTACCAGGTGCAATACCACTATTCGCTCGTCATCGTTCCATGCCTCGCCTTCGCAACGACCGAGGCATTGTTCCGCCTGAAGCTCGAGTTCAGGCGGTCGGTGGTCTGGTTCGTCGCACTGTGTTCGATCGTCTGTGCGTACTTCTGGGTCCCGCTTCCCTTGACGAGCGTCGACTACCAGTCATGGTCACCGTCGAGTCCGCAGGTCGTGGCGACGACGGAGATGTTTGCCCTGATTCCACCAGATGCATCACTTGCCGCGTATCACCCGCTCACCGCCCAGCTCGCCCGGCGTCGGGAGATCTATTCGTTTCCGAACCCGTTCCAGCGGTCCCTCTACGGACCTGATGTGTTTGCCAAGGGAGACCGGCTTGCGGCCGCCGACACCGTCCAGTTCGTGATGTTGCCGACCACGCTCAACCCAGATGACCAGGCGTTGTGGGATCGGGAGTCGGGGGCGTTCGAGGAGGTCGGTCGAAACTCGTGGTGGGTTGTCTTCGAGCGTCGGGGCTAGTGCTAGGGTCATCCCCGACATAAGCGAGTCGTTAATCGAACCCCGTGAGGTTCGAACGAAGGGAAGCAGTGTGAGTGGATCAGGACCGTCCGCGGTCACGGTGATGTCGGCTGACGACATCCGTCGGGCAATCAGTCGAATCGCCCATGAAATCGTCGAACGCAATCAAGGCGTGGATGACGTCGTGCTCGTCGGCTTGCAGCGCGGGGAACCTGGATCGCCGACCTCTTGGGATCTCGTATCGCCGAGATCGAGCCACGTTCAGAGGTCGTCGTCGGACGACTCGACGTGAGCATGTTTCGTGACGACATCGGCATGAGGCCAGTCGTGCCGGGTGCGGTCAGTGAAATTCCCCGTGACGTGACCGGAGCGGTCGTCGTGCTCGTCGACGATGTGTTGTACACCGGTCGCACGGTTCGCGCGGCACTCGAGGGACTGAATGCGTTCGGTCGTCCGCGAGCGGTACAGCTCGCCGTCCTCGTCGATCGTGGTCATCGAGAGTTGCCGATCAGGCCAGATTTCGTTGGCAAGAACATGCCGACCCATCCCACCGATGAGGTCGACGTGAGCGCCGACGGTGTCGTCGTGATGAACGGGGTCGCGCGATGAAGCACGTTCGTTCGATCGCAGAACTGGGGCTTGGCGGCGTGACGCACCTGTTGGATCTCACGACGCACATGGCAGAGATCAACTCCCGCCCGGTGCCCAAGGTGCCGGCGTTGCGAGGACGCACGGTCGTCAGCCTGTTCCTCGAAGATTCCACGCGGACTCGCCTCAGCTTCGAAACCGCCGCAAAGCGTCTCTCTGCGGAGACCATGAACTTCAGCGTGTCGACATCGAGCGTGAACAAAGGGGAGAGCTTGCGCG
>RFNE01000191.1 GCA_009927375.1 Actinomycetota bacterium
CGTGCAAGATCGACCCATGGTTCCTCGACCAGATGTCGATGATCATCGAGGAACGCCATCACCTTGCTGGTCTCACCCCGGCATCCCTAACGTCGAGCCAGTGGCGCCGAGCCAAACGGTTGGGCTTCGCCGATGCACAGCTCGCGCACTTGTGGAAGACACCAGAGACCGAGGTCCGTCGTCTCCGAATCGCGGCAGGGGTGCTGCCGACCTACAAAGCCGTCGACACGTGCAGCGCGGAGTTCTCTGCACAGACGCCGTATCACTATTCGACTTACGAAGATGAGACCGAGGTGCGGCCAGCGGACAAACCGCAGGTGATCATTCTCGGCAGCGGACCGAACCGCATCGGCCAAGGCATCGAGTTCGACTACTGCTGTGTGCATGCGAGTTTCGCATTGCGCGACGCAGGTTTTGAGACGATCATGGTGAACTGCAACCCAGAGACGGTGTCGACGGACTACGACACGTCAGACCGGTTGTACTTCGAGCCGCTCACGCACGAAGACGTGATGAACGTGATCGAGGCTGAAGTCGCCACTTCTGGCCGCGAGCCGCGCGTGATCGTCGGTCTTGGTGGTCAAACGCCACTCAAGCTCGCAGGGAAGATCCCGGCGAACTTGGTCGCCGGTACGTCTCCCGCATCGATCGACCTCGCGGAAGACCGTGAGAAGTGGAATGCGTTGTGCGCGTCGCTCGACATCGAGCAACCGCCTGGCGGAACGGCGCTCACCGTTGACGAGGCGCTGGCAGTCGCGGGTCGAGTTGGCTATCCCGTACTGGTTCGTCCGAGTTACGTGCTCGGCGGTCGTGCGATGCAGATCGTTCACGACGAGGCGCACCTGCGACGAGCAATGGCGGAAATGGCTGCTGCGGGAACGCTCGGACGGGAGGGTGGTCTGAGTGCCGAGCGACCGGTGTTGATCGACCGTTTCCTGGACGATGCGACGGAAGTGGACGTTGACGCGATCCGAGATGCAACGGGCGAGGTGCTGATCGGCGGTGTGATGGAGCACGTCGAAGAAGCGGGCGTGCACTCGGGGGACTCGGCGTGCGCGATCCCCGCCGCCAACGCTCGAGTCGTGGATCGTCGAGATCATCGAGTCGTACACCAAGACGATCGCCAACGCTCTCGACGTACGGGGTCTCATCAACGTGCAGTTCGCCGTCGCGGGGAGCAAGGTGTACGTCATCGAGGCCAACCCGCGCGCCAGCCGCACCGTTCCCTTCGTCGCCAAGGCGACTGGGGTGCCACTCGTCAAGGTCGCCTCGCGGGTCATGCTCGGAGCGACGCTCGCAGAGCTGCGTGCGTCTGGTCTGCTCCTTGCGCCGGTGAACAACGGTCACGTCGCGGTCAAGGAAGCAGTGTTGCCCTTCAACAGGTTCCCCGAGGTCGACACCGCGCTCGGACCGGAGATGCGTTCGACGGGCGAGGTGATGGGGATCGACACGACGTTCGGGCGTGCGTTCATCAAGGCGGAGTCGGCTGCAGGCAACGAGATCCCCACGACGGGGACGGCGTTCTTGTCTCTCAACGATCGTGACAAGCCGATGGGCCTCGCGGTCGCCAAGCGTCTGCGAGAACTCGGCATGGGGATCGCTGCGACCCGGGGCACCGCGGAGTACCTGAAGAAGTTCGGTCAGGAAGTGGACCGCGTCGTCGGCAAGGTGTCGGAGGGGGCGTCGTCGGCAGATGATGATGCCGTGGAGTTGATCAAGCGCGGCGAGATCGCCCTCGTGATCAACACGCCTCGAGGACGTGGCTCGCACCGCGATGGTGAGGCGATTCGCAAGGCGGCCAACATTTGTCGCGTGTCGTCGGTGACGACCATCAATGCGGCACTCGCGGCGGTGCAGGGTCTCGTCGAGCAGCGCCAGCGCGCGCTCGGCGTGAAGTCCTTGCAGGAGTATCACGACCGATCGTGACGACGATGGGTGAGGTGCGCATCGGGTCGGTGTCGTTGCGGCATCCGGTGATGACCGCATCGGGAACCGCTGGGTACGGAATCGAACTCGGGCGTTACCTCGATCTGTCGAGCCTTGGTGCCGTGGTCGTGAAATCGCTCGCGCACTTTCCGTGGGAAGGAAACCCTGCTCCACGGCTTGCTCCGGTTCCTGGAGGAATGCTGAACGCAGTGGGACTGCAAGGTCCTGGGATCGCCGAGTGGATCCGCCATGGTCTCGTCGACCTCGAACGTGTCGGTGCGCGCGTGGTGCTGAGCGTGTGGGGATTCCGCGTCGAGGACTACGTCCGTGCCGCCGAACTCATCGCGCCGATTGCGAATCGCTTGACGGCCGTCGAGGTCAACTTGAGTTGCCCGAACATCGACCACGGCTCAGACGGCTCGTCGCACGAGATGTTCGCTCACCATGCCGATCTCATTGGGGCGATCCTCCGCGGGATGAGCACTGTGGGGGTGCCGCTGTGGGCCAAGCTCAGCGCGAACACGACCGAACTGGTCGCGATGGCCCGTGCGGCTCGGGATGCAGGCGCCGATGCGGTGACCCTCATCAACACCATGCGCGGGATGTCGCTCGTCGAGGGAGGTCGACGAGCATCGTTGGGGAAGGGTGCAGGTGGACTGTCGGGGCGGGTCATCCATCCGATTGCGTTGCGTGCGGTCTATGAAGTGCATGCGGAGCTGCCGACACTTCCGATCGTTGGAGTCGGTGGTGTGACGAACGGCCATGAAGCACTCGCGATGATGGCGGCGGGGGCAAGTGCAGTGCAGGTCGGCACGGCGACGTTCGCCGATCCGAGAGCATGTGCACATGTTCGTGACGAACTGAACGACCTCGCGCGACGCGAGGGAGTAGGGAACTGGTCATCACTCGTCGGTCGCGCGCACGGAGGCAGTTCCCGCTGAGGGTGCGGGAGTAAACTAACCAAATGGCAAGTGGCGCAACGCTCGACATCGATGCGCTGAGACGTGGACTGGGGGAGATCCAGCGCGATCTTGCAGCCGGAGTCGTCTCGCTGCGGTCGGTGTTCGAGTCCACGGATTCAACTGCAACGTATCTGTATGTCGTCAAGGCGCTCGAGAACGTTCCCGGCATCGGCAAGGTTCGGGCGCGCGCCATCCTCGCTGAAGTTGGCGTTGGTGAACACGTTCACTGTGGAGATCTGAACGACGCCCAGCGTCGAGCGATCCTGGAACGAAGCGAGAGTCGTTCGTGAGCGACGGCCTCATCATCGTTGTCTCTGGCCCGGGTGGTGTCGGCAAGAGCACGATCGTCGAGGCCCTCGTCAAGCGCGACCCACGATTGTGGCTGTCTCGATCCTGGACGACCCGCGATCGTCGACCTGGTGAGTCAGCCGATGCGTATCGATTCGTCACGAGAGAAGAGTTCCAGCGTCGCATCGACGAGGGTGGCTTCCTCGAGTGGACGGAGTTCATCGGCAACTTCTACGGCACGCCGTCACCTGAGCCGCCGAGTGGCTCGGACATCGTGCTCGAGATCGAAGTGGATGGGGCACAGCAGGTCAAGCGTCAGCATCCTCAGGCGCTCCTCATCTTCGTGCTGCCACCAACACGCGAGGAACAGCGCAGCCGTCTCGTCGGAAGAGGGGATGCCGACACCAAGGTGCACGAGCGCCTGCGGAAGGCCGAGGAAGAAGAACCAGTCGGGCGCGCCTTGGCCGACCACGTGATCGTCAACGACGACCTGGATGCCACCATTGCCGAAATGCTGGCGCTCATCAGCGATGAACGGGCCCGCCGCCGCAGATAGAGTGCTCTCCGGCCCTGCGGGCCGATTTCGCGGCGAAAGGACAGCCATGACCGGTGACGACACGATGATGAACCCGACCCTCGAGGGTCTGATGGACAAGACGCACTCGAAGTTCGCCCTCGTCACGTTGTCCGCCCGTCGTGCTCGCGAGATCAATTCCTACTTCAACCAGCTCGGCGAAGGCCTCGGCACGATGGTTCCGCCACAGGTCAGCTCGACGTCGCGCAAGCCGCTGTCGATCAGTTTCGAAGAGATTGCGGCCGAGAAGATCAAGAGCGTTCCGCTGTCGGTCTACGAGGAACTCGAGGCCGAACTCGACGCAGAAATGCTCGATGCTGCAGTGGACGAAGTCATCGCCGAGTCGACCGAGGCCGAAGCACCTGCGGTCGAAGCCGACGCACCAACCGAATAGGTCCATCGCCAGGCGCTCGATCATGACGGCGCTATCGGGAAAGAACGTCGTTCTCATCGTCTCCGGTGGGATCGCGGCATACAAGTCCGTCGAGGTGTGTCGACGCATGGTCGACATGGGTGCGCACGTTGCGCCGATCATGACGAGCGATGCCGAACACTTCATCGGCAAGACGACGTTGTCCGCTCTTGCCTCCGAACCAGTGCGAACGACGCTGTGGGACGACGCTGATCCAATTCCACATACGCGACTCGCGCAACGTGCAGACCTCATCGTGGTGGCACCAGCGACGGCTCGCCTGATCGGCTCCTATGCAGCCGGCATTTCGAGCGACATGGCAGTGGCAACGCTGATCGCGACACGTGCACCCGTGCTGGTGTGCCCAGCGATGCACACCGAGATGTGGGAACACGCGGCAGTCGCCGACAACATCGCCACGCTTCGTCGTCGGGGTGTGTCGATCCTCGAGCCATCGGTCGGTCGACTCGCCGGGGGCGACGTCGGCGCGGGCAGACTCGCCGACCCCGAGCGAATCGTCGCCGAGGTCGAACGACTCTTGTCGCCTGCAGACCTTTCGGGGCTGCACGTGGTCATCTCCACCGGTGGAACTCGCGAGCCGATCGATGCGGTGCGAGTGATCGCCAATCGTTCGTCGGGCAAGCAGGGGATCGCGCTCGCTCGCGAGGCCGTTGCGCGTGGCGCGAAGGTCACGTTGGTGTCGACGGTGGACGTCGAGAGCCAGCCAGCGTTGGACGTCGTCGACGTCGAGACCGCAGAAGAGATGCGCGAAGCGATGGTACGCTACGCCTCCGGCGCCGACGTGATCGTGATGGCGGCCGCCGTGGCAGACGTGCGTCCTGCTCGCGTTGCAGACGGAAAGCTCAAGAAGAACCCAGCGACCGGTCAGATCGAGGGGCTGAGTGCCATCGACCTCGAACCAACGACGGACATCCTTGCCGAGCTCGGAGCGTCGCGAAAGAGTGGCCAGACGCTCGTCGGATTCGCTGCAGAAACGTCTGACTTGGTGGCCAATGCCACCTCGAAGTTGCAGCGAAAGGGCGTGGACCTGATCGTTGCCAATGACGTGTCGAAGCCGGGTGTCGGCTTTGGGCACGGTACCAATGCCGTGACGCTCGTCGCATCGGACGGGCGGACCCGTGAGGTCGCCTTGGCCGACAAGCGCTCGATTGCAGGTGAGATCCTCGATGAGGTGGTTCGGATCCGAGGGTCTCGGGCGAACTAGTCTTTCTTCGTTGTTGCGGGCACCCGCCTGCACGAACGCAGGAGACGCCGTGAGAAAATTCACCTTCACTTCC
>RFNE01000307.1 GCA_009927375.1 Actinomycetota bacterium
AGTGATTTTTTACTTCCACGTATTGACATCTGGTCTTCAGATTCGAATCGAAGCTTTGTTTCTAAATTGAGGGGCGACTGGGACTGGATGAAGTGGAGAACCTGATGCTTTCTGTCTCGGTCGTCATTCCGACTCACAATTCATCAGCGACGATTGAACGTGCGGTGAATTCAGTCCTTGCACAAGATCTACTTCCAACGGAGTTGGTCATAGTTGACGACTGCAGTACGGATAACACGGTTGAATTGGTACGGACAATCGCAATTCCGGACTCGATTGACGTGAAAGTCGTACGGCTTGATACCAATCTCGGTCCGTCCGCCGCACGCAATGCAGGATGGAATGTTGCAGGTGGTGAATTTATTGCATTCCTCGACAGTGACGATTCGTGGCATCCAATGAAGCTTGGAGTTCAAACCAGATGGATGATCAATAATCCAAAGGTCCGATTTTCGGGGCATCTCACCGGCGATACACCAGGATCCGATCTCCCTGAACGTACGCCGATTCGATGGTTTCGACTTACGAACTTCCTATTCAGAAATCGTGTGTCAACGCCAACTGTGATGGTTCGGCGTGAAGTTTCATCAAGATTCGATCCCAAATTTGGTTTGCAGAGGACTATGAACTGTGGCTTCGATTGCTTTCCGGGGGCGAAAGTATGGCCAGGATCGAACTCCCTCTTGCTCAACTCCATAAAGCAGACTTTGGTGTGTCTGGATTGAGTAGCAATCTCTATCCGATGTATCGGGGAGAACTGAGAGCAATTTCGAACCTGAAATCTCTTGGTCATATCTCAACTGTTACTTTGGCACTCGTGTCCATGTGGATGACATTCAAGTTCGCTCTTCGAGTACTCCGAACACGACTTCGGAAGTTCGCATGAGTTACTACCTGCAGGCATTGGTCTTTGCCGTCTTTGCTTCCGTTGTATTCCAACCGAGAGTCACAACGAGAATCGTCCCGGTTGTCGTGTCTGCGATTTGGTTTGTAGGAGTCACCTCTATCTATTGGCGCTATGGGCCGATTGGACAATGGTCGTTCTATCAAAACGACCAGTACTTTCACTGGCGAGTCCTCGATCAGTTATTCATCAATGAGTTCAATCTCACTTTCGATCGGTTGAACTTCCTGCGCGCGCCATATACGGCACCCGCATACGCTTTATCGAGGATCGGTCTCGATCCAACATTGTCGCTCAAGTTTGTGAGTTTGTGTTGCGCGGTGGGAAATCTCGGACTCATAGATCGCTTCCTTACGCGACGAAACTACAAATTTTCATTAGCTCGCTTTTGGATGGTCGCAGGTCCTATTTCAGTATTCTTCTCTCTTCTGGCGCTCCGCGAAACAATGATGATTCTCTGCGTGACCCAACTCTTCATCGGAATTTCGCAAGGGGGTAAAGCGGTCTCGCTGATAACCCTTCTGATCTTGCGCCCTCACCTCGCAGCGGCGATCGTGTTTGGCCAGTTGTGGGGATGGCTATTTTCTCGAATCCATCGTCGCTGGTACTTACTTTCAGTGCTTACTACTGCTGTCGTTCCGATCTATATCGGCACTATTGGATTCTCACTAGGCAACTACATCATCTATCGACTTCCATTGCGGCTCTATCAAGACCTCTTTCTCAAAGATCAAGTAATCCAAATCTTCTCTGCTTTTGCCGGACTTCAGTTCTTTACCGTCGCGTATCAGACTGTTGAATTTACGACACGGTCGCTGCTTCTCATCCGAATCGTGTTCCCTGAAATCGTTCTGGTCCCACTGTTGTTTACAGCAGGTTGTTTCTTCTTCACGCCCAAAACCACACGGCTGAAGTTGAGCGTGCTTGCAAGCTTTGTGTTCTTCATGGCTGTGTCATCAGGAACTGAGTATCTCTCAGTCAGACAGTCGTTGCCAATGATGTCGATTATGGGGATTGCTGCAATTCTTACTTTCTTCCAACCATCAACCGATCAGGAAACCTTAAAGAAAGTGGAACAGTTCACTGGGGTGTAAGAGCAACGAGCGGGATCACACGTGTTGTCTTTGTCTTGTACTCATCAAAGCCAGGCCAAATTCCAACCATCTGAACCCACAGCTTCTGGTAACGAGACTCATCGGAAATTACCGAAGCACGCGCCGAGAACACTTCTGAACCAACTTGTACGTCAACAATCGGTTCAACAACTAGGTTCTCAAACCAAAGTGGATGGGTTGGGTGTCCGCCCTTTGAAGCCACAACGATGTAGTCGTCACCATCGGTGCCATAGATCAACGCGGTACGCCTGCCGAGTCCTGTCTTTCTTCCAACCGTCGTCAAAGGCAACGTTGGGACGCCTCTCCACATGTCGCCGTCTTCCCCAGCTGACTTCACGTAGCGATGGATGTGATCCGCTACCCACTCGGTAGGGCTGTCGAGTACCTCACGACCACTCATGCATTGACTTTAGTAGTTGTGTTCATAACTTGTGCACGAAGCTCGAGCATCTCTTGACTCCCTGGCAGTGCGCGCAACCCTTGACTCGTTGCGAAGTAAACACCGTCGGCATCGCTCATCGCTAGGTAATATCTGGCCAAATCAGTACATGCATTCATGATCTTGAGCACAATGTGCGACGTCAATCCTTCTGCGTCCGCCCAGTCATAATTCGCCCCTTCAAAAGGAAGCCCACGAATTCGAGAGACCGCCTGATGCAGGGCACACCAGTTTTCAACAGAGTCATCATGCCTCACATTCCACCAAGCTTCTTCGAGCAACTCAATATCCGTTCGAATTCCTGTGGGAACAAGAATCTTCTTTCGATTGTGAGCTATTTCGAAATCTATTGAAGGATGTGCTGCACGAATGGCCCTCCGAAGTTCGGATACCACATTGTTAAATGTGGAATCTTCAACGGAACGATCCCAAAGCGCCGTCCTCGCAACGTCTCGCAACGGCCTGTCTCGGTGAAGAACCAGCCACGCTAATAATTCCTCCGACTTGGACTTACGAAAATTCAACTCAGTGCCACCACCATCTATAACGTCGATTGGTCCCATCAGTCTGACGACCAAATCGCAATCTCTAGTGCGTATAACCGGATCACTCAATTCCTTCCCCGATGTCAATCGATCACCCATCTCGTGGGCAATGGTCGAAAGCTGAGCCTTCTCCACATGGTCGCTGGGAATCGATCTAATCAAGAGACCTGGCGGTCTAATTTCGATCGTCTCGTCATCACCATTAAGCACGATGTCGAAACAAGCCTCATTGCCAGCTAGGAATTCTCCTCTTGTGCCCAGATCAATTTGAACTTCAACATCTCCACCCTCATGAGACGTTGTTCTAACAGATCCGCAAGCGAGAGTAACTAATCGTGCAATCGCAGTGATGTAGTCAACAAGCGAAGTAGCACCTTTTGTGTCATGAATCCGAATAACGGTG
>RFNE01000179.1 GCA_009927375.1 Actinomycetota bacterium
GCCGGCGACCAGGGAATGATGTTCGGCTACGCGCGACGAACCACCGACCTCATGCCGTTGCCGATCTGGGTTGCTCATCGCATGGCGGAGCGCCTCGCTGACGTTCGCAAGTCAGGAGCGATCCCATACCTTCGTCCCGACGGCAAGACCCAGGTCACCTTCGAGTACGAAAATGGCAAGCCCGTTCGCCTCTCGACCGTCTTGATCTCGACCCAGCACGCTGATGGCACTCCGCGCGACACCGTGATTCGTCCGGACCTCATCGAGCAGGTGATTCGCCCGGTGATCCCCAAGGAGTTCGCGGGTGACAACTACGACGTGCACATCAACCCGACGGGAGAGTTCGTGAAGGGTGGACCACACGCCGACACCGGTCTCACTGGTCGCAAGATCATCGTCGACACGTACGGCGGAATGGGCCGCCACGGTGGTGGTGCATTCAGCGGCAAGGATCCCTCGAAGGTGGACCGTTCGGCTGCGTACGCAGCTCGTTGGGTCGCCAAGCATGTGGTCGCTGCAGGTGCTGCCGAGCGTTGCGAAGTCCAGGTTGCCTATGCCATTGGTATGGCCCAGCCGATCAGCATCCTTGTGGAGACGTTCGGAACGAACACGGTCGACGAAGTCGCCATCGAAAAGGCAGTCCGCGAGGTCTTCGACCTGCGACCCGCCGCGATCGTGCGCGATCTCGACCTCAAGCGACCGATCTATCGCAAGACCGCCGCGTACGGTCACTTCGGTCGCGAGCGTTCGGAGTTCACCTGGGAGAACTTGAGCAAGCTCACCGAGTTCGCCTCCGCGCTGAAGCTCAAATAGCCGTCGCCGGGTGATCGGCGTACGCCCTCACCGTATGGTGGCGTCGTGATCGTTCGAGTCTTGCCCGACGTTTCGGGGATCGACAAGGTCTTCGATTACCGCGTCCCGGAATCGCTCTCCGGTTCGATCGACGTGGGCGACGTCGTGCGAGTTCCGCTGCATGGTCGAAGCGTCGCAGGCTGGGTGCTCGAGATCTTGAGTGACGATCAGTCCGCACACCTCGACAGGATCCTGGACGTCTCCAAGTGGTCGAGTAAGGGTCCACGAGTGGAAGTGATAGAACTCGCTCGCTGGGCATCGTCACGATACGCAGGTCGACTGCGCAGCCTCCTCTCGCCGGCAAGTCCTGGCAAGAACGTGTCGTCACTTCCTGCTGCGCACTACGGCACGGTAACGATCCCGGATTCCAGCGTTGACGATGGTGCCGCACGCGCAGTTGCGACCCGGTCTGACGCTCCTCGTGCGCGGTCCACTCGTCGATCTGACGAAAGTCGTCGCTGGAGTGCTTCGAGCCGGTCCGACCATCGTCGTGATGCCGACGCACTCACGTGCTCGTGGACTCGCTGCAGCAATGAGGCGTCTTGGTTTCACGACCGCGGTGTACCCGGACGAGTGGGCTCGTGCGTCGGGTGGGGTGGACATCGTCATCGGTGCTCGCGCGACGGTGTGGGCATCGGTTCCAAAGGTTGCCTCGATGCTGGTGGTCGACGAGCACGATGAGACTCATCAGGAAGAGCGCATGCCGACGTGGAGCGCGCGTGAAGTCGCAATCGAACGGGGTCGGCAAGCCGGAATTCCCGTCATCTTCACGTCGGCGGTACCGAGCTGCGTCGCGGCCCATGTTGCGGGCACTGTCGACGCACTCGATGATCGATGGGGAACGAGCTGGCCACAGATGGTCGTGCTCGACAGGACGCGAGACGAGCGATGGGGCTCGTCACTGCTGTCGAGCGAAGTGATCGAGGCGTTACGAGATTCACAGCG
>RFNE01000331.1 GCA_009927375.1 Actinomycetota bacterium
CGTCATACACGGTCTCGAGCGCGATCCCGCGGCGCAGGCACTCGCCCACTTGGAACAGACGCTCGGGCGTCGGCACCGTGATCATCGCCAGCATCTCGTCGTCCGATCGTGATCGATACGCAGTCTTCGGAGGGATCGCAGTTGAGTCCCAAGTGACCGTTTTCGAGCGAGCGCAGTGCTTTTTGCAGGCTCTCCGTGAACGTGCGACCGATCGCCATCGATTCACCGACGCTTTGCATCTGAGTGCCGAGCACACCAGGGGTTCCAGGGAACTTCTCGAACGCCCAGCGCGGAACCTTGGTGACCACGTAGTCGATCGTCGGCTCGAAACTTGCGGGGGTCTTCTTCGTGATGTCGTTGGAAATCTCATCCAGCGTGTACCCCACGGCGAGCTTCGCTGCGATCTTGGCGATCGGGAAACCTGTCGCCTTCGACGCAAGTGCTGATGAACGGGATACTCGCGGATTCATCTCGATGACGACTTGTTCACCCGTCTCCGGATTCACGGCGAACTGCACGTTCGATCCACCGGTCTCGACGCCCACTCGACGGATACAGGCGAATGCCGCGTCACGCATCTGCTGATACTCGACGTCCGACAAGGTCATTGCGGGCGCGACGGTGATCGAGTCGCCAGTGTGCACGCCCATCGGGTCGACGTTTTCGATCGAACAGATGATCACGCAGTTGTCGGCGCGGTCACGCATGACCTCGAGTTCGTATTCCTTCCAGCCCGCAATCGACGATTCGATCAGCACCTCGTTGATCGGCGACGCGCTGAGCCCGTTCGACACCACCGACACGAACTGCTCTTTCGTGTGCGCGATTCCCGTTCCGCGACCACCGAGGATGTACGCCGGACGAATGATGACCGGAAGTCCGATCTCGGCCAGCACCGTGTCTGCCTCGGCCATCGAATGTGCGATTCCACTGCGCGGAACGCTGAGCCCGATCTCGATCATCGCCTGCTTGAACTTGTCGCGGTCCTCCGCAGTGGCGATTGCCTCTGCGTTTGCACCGATGAGCTCCGGCGTCCCCGGATGACCGACGACCCCCGCTGCATGGAGCGCCATCGCCAAGTTCAGTGCCGTCTGGCCACCGAGTGTCGGAAGCACGGCGTCTGGCTTCTCGCGTTCGATGATCCCTTCAACACCTCGACGGTGAGTGGCTCGATGTAGGTCCGGTCCGCAAAGTCCGGGTCGGTCATGATCGTCGCCGGATTCGAGTTGGCGAGCACGACGCGATAACCCTCTTCGCGCAGGACGCGACACGCCTGGGTGCCCGAGTAATCGAATTCGCAGGCCTGACCGATGACGATCGGCCCAGACCCGATGATGAGGATCGTCTTCAGATCGTTGCGCTTGGGCATCAGCGACCGTCCATCAGATCGGCGAACTGGGCGAACAAGTACCGACTGTCGTGTGGACCAGGACCGGCCTCCGGGTGGTACTGCACGCTGAAGGCTCGGTGCCCGACGACCTTCATTCCTTCGTTGGTCTGATCGTTCAAGTTGGTGTGCGTGATTTCCGCGATGTCACGCAACGACTGCGGATCGACACAGAAGTTGTGATTCTGGCTCGTGATTTCCACTCTTCCCGTGCGCAGGTTGCGCACCGGATGGTTCGCACCGTGATGTCCGAAGGGCAACTTGAAGGTCTTGCCGCCGAGCGCGAGGGACAACAACTGGTGACCGAGACAGATACCGAACACGGCGGTCCCGCTTTCGACGAGCGTGCGGATGGTCTGCGGAGCACCAGCGACGACCTCGGGATCGCCAGGACCGTTCGAGAGGAAGACTCCGTCCGGCGCCATCGCGCGCACTTCGTCTGCCGTCGTACTCGCGGGCACGACCCGAACGGTCGCGATCTCCGAGAGGCAGGACAAGATCGTCGACTTGATGCCGAAGTCGAACGCAACCACCTTGAATCGACCCGAACCGACGTCGTACGGCTTCGGCGTCGTCACCTGTGCGACCAAGTCGACTCCGCTCGTGCCAACCTCGGCGCGAGCGATGGACAACAGTTCATCTACCCCACGAGCACCGAAGGCCCTGGCGTCGCGCCGGTGTCGCGCAGGATTCGTGTCAAGCGTCGGGTGTCGATTCCACCGATTCCCTGGATGCCATGCGCAGCGAGATACGCATCGAGGTCGTTGTCGCTTCGCCAGTTGCTTCGCCGACGCGCAAACTCGCGCACGATCACTCCACGTGCGTGAACTTTGCGAGCCTCGTCGTCGAGTGCTGTCGAGCCATAGTTCCCGATGTGCGGAGTCGTGAACGTGACCATCTGGCCCGCATACGAGGGATCGGAGATCACTTCTTGATATCCGGTGAGTCCCGTGTGGAACACGACCTCACCACTCGCCACCGCATCCGTCGGCGCACCCAACAACTCACCTTCAAAGACCTCTCCGTTAGAGAGCACGAGCGCACCTTCGCGAATGCTCACTTGGCCACCTCGCCATCAGCCACGACCCGTTTCCCACGAAGGACGGTGTGTCGCACCTTGCCGCGCAGTGACTTGCCGGCGAAGGGCGAGTTGGAGCTCTTGCTCTCGAATGCGTACCCGTCGATCGACCATGTCGCGTTCAAATCGACGACGCAGAAGTTCGCGGCTGATCCTTGCGCGACGTACTGACCATGGTTCGGCAGGTTCGCGATCCGCGCCGGGTTGATCGACATGACCTGAGCCAATCGTTCGGGGCTCAGGTTCAACTCTGCCTGCACGACGCCGAGAGCGGTCTCCAAGCCGATCATCCCTGGCGGTGCCTGATCGAGCGGAAGCTCTTTCTCCCTGCGCACATGCGGAGCGTGATCCGTGGCGATGGCATCGATGGTGCCGTCCAACACGCCTTCCTTCAGCGCGTCGATGTCGCTCATCGTGCGCAATGGTGGATTCACCTTGAAGGTCGAATCGAATGAACGCAGCAATTCACTCGTCAGCGAGAGGTGGTGCGGGGTGACCTCTGCCGTGACGGGCAATCCGTCTTGCTTTGCCCGTCGCACCAACTCCACGCTACGCGCCGTGGACAGGTGCAAGAAATGCATTTTCGCGCCGGTCAGTCGGACGAGCTCGATGTCGCGATGCACCATCAGCTCTTCCGCGAGTGCAGGCCAACCGGGAAGCCCCAGATCGGTGGAGCAGCTGCACTCATGCATGACGGCACCTTTGGTGAGAGCGCTGACCTCACAGTGTTGGGCGAGCGTGATGCCAAGGTCGCGGGCATATTCAAGGGCACGACGCATGAGGAGCGGGTCCTGTACCCCATTGCCGTCGTCCGTGAACAACGTGACGCCGGCGCCACGAAGATCCGCAAATGGTGCGAGCGCCTCACCCTGGCGTCCAACGGTGATGCATCCACTCGGCACGACGTCGACGAAACCAGCCTTGACGCCCTGTGCGCGAACGAACTCCACCACCATCACCGAGTCCTGTGCGGGATTGGTGTTCGGCATCGCGACGAGTGCGGTGTAGCCACCACGAGCACCCGCTCTGCTGCCCGTGAGGATCGTCTCCGCCTCCTCCTTACCCGGCTCGCGTAGGTGCGTGTGCAGATCGACGAA
>RFNE01000119.1 GCA_009927375.1 Actinomycetota bacterium
GAGTTCGTGAAGGCCAATCGACAAATCGGGATGTACGCATTCAGAGCCGACGCGCTCGCCGCGTTCGCGTCCCAGACGTCGAAAACTCCACTCGAGCATCTCGAGGACATCGAGGTCCTTCGGTTCCTCGAGATGGGCTACCGCGTGCGAATGATCGAGGTGCCTAGTGGCGGCATTGCCATCGACACACCAGAAGATCTGGAGAAGGCGAAGTCCTCGCTGCGTTAGCGCAGGAACGACACGAAGCGCTTGAGGCCGTCCCCGAGGGGAACGAAGGTCTTCTTGCCGAGCACACTTGCGAGACGAGTGTTGTCGCAGTAGATGCCGGTCTGATCACCGGGCGTTGGGTCCGTCTGCTCGACCGTGACACCGGGGAGTGCTGCGACGATCATGTCGAGCACATCGCGAACCGTCGTGCGCACGCCAGTCCCAAGGTTGAGTACCTGAGCACCTTGCAGGGACGCCTGAGATGCGAGCTGCCACGCATCGACCACATCGTCGATGTAGACGAAGTCGCGAAAACGATCGAAGGATCCCTTGACGACGATGTGGTTGTTCGCAAGCGCCTGGGCGACGTAGATGCTGATCATGCCCTGACGAAGGTTCGTCATGTCCTGACCTGGCCCATAGACGTTGAACATTCGAAATGAAAGCGACGGCATCTTCTTGGCGAAAATCTTCAAGTACTGCTCGGCAGCGAGCTTGCCGACGCCGTAGCAACTGAGTGGCCGGGGAACTTGGTCCTCTGCGATTGCCGAGTCAGGCACATCGCCGTAGACGGACATCGAACTGGCGTAGATGAGCTTGCTTGCCGATGCACGAGTCGCGTAGTCGACCATGCGGAGTGTAGAGACCGTGTTCTTCTCGAGATCGGCGACGGGATCGTCGAAGCTGATCTCTCCCGAGCTCTGACCGGCGAGGTGCAGGATGTGGTCAACCTGCGATGGCAGTTTGTCGTACGTCGATGATTCGCTGAGATCACCCTTGACGAAGTCGATCTCCGAAGGGATGTTCGTGCGATGTCCCATCGACAAGTCGTCCACTCCAACGACTTTCGCTCCATCGGCGACAAGTCGTCGCGCAACATGTGATCCAATGAACCCGGCGACACCGGTGACGAGAATGGGACGCACGGTCACACTGTAATTCTCAGGCCAGGCTCACCAGATCGAGCCATTCCGCGCTGAAGTAATCGACTTGACCATCGGGCATCAACAGCACCTTGGTCGGAGCGAGCTGCTCCACGAACTCGGTGTCATGGCTGACGAGCACGATTGCCCCCTTCCACTGTGCGAGCGCATCCGCTACTGCCTCACGACTTGACGGGTCGAGGTTGTTCGTCGGCTCATCCAAGAGCAACAAGTTGTTGCGACCAACCATCAACATCGCAAGTGCAAGCTTCGTCTTTTCGCCTCCCGAGAGCGTGGCCGACTCCTGGAACACCTTCGTTCCCGACAGCCCGAACATGCCCAGCATTCCGCGAAGCTGGGTCTCGGTGAGCCCGAGTGACACTGGCGCCATCCGACGCATGTGATCGATGAGGGATGCCTGCGGGTCGAGGTTGTCGTGCTCTTGGGCGTAATACCCAGTGTTCACCTGATACCCGAACTCGACTTCGCCTCCATCTGGAGTGATCTCGCCCGCAAGAATGCGGAGCAGCGTGGTCTTGCCGGCGCCATTCAGCCCGAGAACGAGAATGCGCTCGCCACGACCAAGATCGAAGGAAACGTCCGTAAAGATCGGCGGTCCACTAAAGCTCTTGGCGAGCCCCTTGGTCGTGAGAACCGTTGCACCCGCGTGCGGGGGATCAGGAAACCGAACGGTGAGCGTCCGCTCACCCTCGGAGACGACGACTCGAGAATCTTCGAGTCGGGCGATGCGCTTTTCGATGCTGTGCGCCATTGCTGCCTTCGTCGCTTTTGCGCCGAAGCGATCGACGACCGTCTGCAGACGTGCAATTTCCTTTGATTGCAGCGCTGCCTTCTTGGCAAGACGTGCCTCGTCAGCCGCACGGCGGTTTGTACTGGCTGTAAGTCCCGCGATACTCCACCACGACCAATCGAGTCCTCCATCGGTCGATCCAGGTGCAACACCCGAGTGATTGCCTCATCGAGGAGTTCGAGGTCGTGGCTGATCACAAGCAGACCACCGCGATAGTTGCGCAAGAAATCAAGCAGCCACGTCTTGGCATCGATGTCGAGGTGGTTCGTCGGTTCATCCAGAAGCAATGTGTCGCTTCCAGCGAACAGAATGCGTGCGAGCTCTACTCGTCGACGCTCACCACCGGACAACACGTGCAGTGGGAGTGACAGTCGGTCCGCCTTTAGCCCGAGTCCAGCTGCGATTGCGCGAGCTTCGCTTTCCGCTGCGTAACCGCCCTTCATCGCAAACTCATCCTCAGCCTTGCTGAACTTGGCAATGTTGGCGGCCGTGGCCGACTCTTCCATCTGAATCCGCAACTTTTCGATCCTGGTCAACTGCTCATCGATCTGCCGACCGGACAACACGTGTGAGATCGCGCTCAGCGTTTCTCGTGAACCAGGTATCTTTGGGTCTTGTGGGAGGTATCCGAAGTCTCCCTTGCGAACGATGGAGCCGAAGGTTGGTTCCGCTGCGCCACCGAGCACCTTGAACAGACTCGTCTTTCCCGCGCCATTACGACCGACGATGCCGATCTTGTCGCGAGCTGCAACGACGAAGGATGCGTCCTGAACGACGGTCTTGCCTCCGACTTCAACGGTGAGTCCCTGCACTTGCAGCACGACTACAGGCTGTCAGGCACGGCCATGAACGACAACGCCTCTCGAAGATTGATTGGAGTGATGCAAGTAATGTCGAGGTGTGTTGGCGCGCATAAACAACTTTCATGAGTCGTGCGAAAGCGATCATCGCCACCATCTCAGGTCTTGTCGTCATCATTGCCAATTGGTCTGGCGTCAGCTGGAGTTGGGACTC
>RFNE01000358.1 GCA_009927375.1 Actinomycetota bacterium
T
This sequence comes from Actinomycetota bacterium, assembly GCA_009927375.1. Taxonomy (GTDB): domain Bacteria; phylum Actinomycetota; class Acidimicrobiia; order Acidimicrobiales; family Ilumatobacteraceae; genus UBA3006. The sequence continues at coordinate 2 of RFNE01000358.1, forward strand.
TCGCTCCGAGCCGCGACTTGTTCGGCGTTCCATCGAGCGCGCACAGTCGATCATCGAGTGCTGCCTGGTCGCTCGCATCGGAACCGACGAGAGCGGATGCGATCTCGCTATTCACGTTCGCGACCGCGGTGGCGACTCCCTTTCCGCCGTAGCGCGAGCCACCGTCACGCAACTCGCGAGCTTCGTGTTCGCCGGTCGATGCACCGGACGGCACGATTGCCCTGCCGCGTGCGCCACCTTCCAGCGACACCTCGGCCTCGACGGTTGGATTGCCTCTTGAGTCGAGGACTTCGCGGGCGACGATGCGGGAGATGCGGGGCATGGCTACAGACTATTGACCCTTGGCGATGTCCCAGAGCTGATCGAGCGTCTCGAGCGACGCGCTCTGCAAGTCGATCGAACGTTGTGCGGCAAGTCGCTCGACGATCTCAAATCGGATCGGAATTTGTTGCTCGCCGCACGCAGGCGCCTTCGGCATCAACACCGAGATGGCGGGAGAGATTGACGACGCTGAACAGCAGATCGCCGAGCTCGAGCGACACGGTGTCGGGATCCGCGCCAGCGCTCACCGCCTCACGCAGTTCCGTCGACTCCTCGACGATCTTGTCGTACGCACCGGTGGCATCGGGCCAATCGAAACCAACACCTGCCGCGCGCTTCTGCAGCTTCGTCGCATACGACAGCGCTGGTGCGGCCTTGGCGACACCGGTGAAGACGCCTTCATCCTTCTTCGTGCCACTCAGTCGTTCCTGTTGCTTGACGCCGTCCCACGTCGTCACGACGTCGTCTGCGGTGCGTGCGGTTGCGTCTCCGAACACGTGCGGGTGGCGTCGCACGAGCTTGTCGTGCAGCGTGCGCGCGATGTCGGCCATCGTGAAGCGGCCCTGCTGTTCGGCGATCGTGGCGTGGAACTCGACCTGATACAGCAGGTCGCCGAGTTCCTCGATGAGCGCGTCGTCGGTCGAGGGGTCGTCTTCGTTCAGGTTCTCGAGTGCGTCGATCGCCTCGTAGGTCTCCTCGAGCAAGTGTTTGATGAGGCTCTGATGCGTCTGTTCTTGGTCCCACGGGCACTGCTCGCGGAGCGTGCGGGCGAGTTGATGCAGCTTGACCATCTCACCGGCGACGGGACTGCCGAGCTTGGGGATGTACAACGAGGTCAAGTGATCGGCCTCGATCGTGCGATCCATCTCCGACCACGTGGTTTCGATCACGCGTTCGTCGGGTAACCCCAGGTGGTGCAGGATGACGACGGGTTCGTCACCGGCTGCATTCTCATGCGCCAGCTTGATGTCGGAGAGCACCCAGCCGGCATGCGTCTGAGTGACGAGGAGTGGTCCGCGCTCGTCCGCGGCTTGCAGCGCGAAGCGGTGGCCGTCGATCACGCGCACACCTTCGTTCACCGGATCGATACCGAGTGCGTTCCAGGCGAGGTCAAGGAAGCTCATTGACGCAACGACGACCACTTCCACGCGGGGATCGGCGCGCAAGAGCGCGACAGTGGACTCGAGGATGAGCGGTGAACCAGGAACTGCGTACAGCACCTCGCCATGGGTGCGAGCTGCGGCGACGAGTTCTTCGACGATCGCGCGGTACACGTCATCGAAGGTCGGCTGCGACTCGTAGAGATGATCGAAGCTCGTGCAGTCGCCGAGGAGCGTCACCGATGGGTGGCGCATGGTGCGCACGAAGCGATGGTGAGACGCGCTGATTGCGTCCAGTGTCGCTTGTGTGACGTGCGATGCAGGTCCCGGGCCGAGGCCGACGACGGTGACGCGCGGCGTGGTCACGGGTTCAGTTGGCGACGATGGTTCCGGTCGCGGGGTTGTATCGGCCGTACTTCGAACCGATCTTCACGTCCGCGGTTGCCATGTATCCCTTGATCAGGAATTCGCCCGGATTGGTTGCGATCAAGGTCTTCACCGACAGCTTCACGTCGTCGAACGGTCGCACATAGATCACGTGGTAGCCGAAGCTCGACTTCACCGGTCCGGTCGGGACTCCTGCTTTTGCGTTCAGTGCGCCGGCGACGAAGTCCTTGTCGAACTGCGTCTGATAGTCGGAGAGGGGGATGCAATCGCCGTCGGCACTGCCGAGCACGCCGCCGCTCTTGTCGGCGCCTGGCTCGATGCTGTACTTGGCGGCCACCGTTGCAAACTTCTCGCCCGTGTTGAGGACGTCGAGTGCTTCGCGGGCGGTTGATTCTTCCTTGACGACGAGGTGCGCGACGCACATCATGCCGAGCGACGCGGGTGCAGTCTCATACATCGTCTTCAGGTCTTCCTCGCTCGGCGCCGTGAGTCGTGCAAGTGCAAGATCGCCCGCGTTCAACGAGATGATGAGTTCTTGAAGATCCTCGCCGAGGTTCGAAAACGCCGCGTCTTGTGACACCTGAGTGCGCACCTTGGTGCGGTCGGCCTCCGTCACCTCGACGCCATACTTCGCGAGCAATTCCTTGGTGGCCTCTCCGCGATACAGCGCGTTCAGCACCGAACGACTCGACTCGGGCGGGACCTGACCGTTTTCGATCTTGATCTGCCCGGCATCGCCAAGCTGCGTGAGGATGGTGTCGAGAAAGTCCGCGGACACCGACTGTGAGCCGACACGCAGTGCAGCCGTCGACGTCGCGTCACCGCATCCGGCGAGGCCGAGCGCTCCTACGACGACGAGGGACGCAAGGATTCGACGGGGGAAAGCGAAGGTCATTGCGACAAGCCTAGTTGTCGCTGTCGAACATGGACTCGAGGAATGTGAGCAATGCGCTCACCACATCACCCGTGCGGGGCATGGTGATCGTCAGCGTGCGTAACTTCTCGTTCCACTCGGCGCGCGAGTCGATTCGACTGAGACGCATGACACCACTTGCGGGCAGCGTGACGGGGCCCAACTTCGCGCGACCGTTCTCCACGACGACCTCGCGCAGACCAATGCGATGGCACTCGGCGCGCAGGCGACCCACACGCAATAGTGCTTCGGCAGGTGCGGGCAGCTTGCCGTATCGATCCAGCCACTCGCGTTCGATGTCGTCGACATCGGAGTGCGACCGCACGCCTGCAAGGCGTCGGTACGCATCCAGGCGTGATTCCTCGCGCGGCACGTAGTCGGTGGGGAGGAATGCGTCGCTCGGCACGTCGAGTTTGAGTTCCGGAATCACCGGCGGAATCTCTTCCCCCTTCATCTCCGCTACCGCCTCGGTGACGAGCTGGCAATACAGGTCGTAGCCGACGGCGGCGATGTGACCGCTCTGGGCTTCACCGAGCAGGTTGCCTGCGCCGCGAATCTCGAGGTCTCGCATCGCGATCTTGAATCCGCTGCCGAGATCCGTCGCCTCGCCGATCGTCTTCAGTCGTTCGTACGCCTCTTGCGACAGCGTCTTGTCGCGCGGGTGGAAGAGGTATGCATACGCGCGCGATCCACTGCGCCCGACGCGTCCGCGGATCTGGTGCAGCTGGCCGAGTCCGAGGAGGTCTGCGCGTTCGACGACCAGGGTGTTGACCGTCGGCATGTCGATGCCGCTTTCGATGATCGTCGTGCACACGAGGACGTCGAAGTTGCCCTCCCAGAAGTCGATCACGGTCTGCTCGAGTCGGCCCTCGTCCATCTGGCCGTGCGCGATGGCGATGCGCGCCTCGGGCACGAGCTCGCGCAGTCGTTGTGCACGGTCTTCGATCGACTGCACCCTGTTGTGCACCCAGAACACCTGACCGTCGCGCAGGAGTTCGCGGCGAATCGCCTCGACGGCCACGCGGTCGTCCTGCTCGCCGACGTAGGTGAGGATCGGTTGACGATCGGCTGGTGGGGTCTGCAGGAGCGAGAGATCGCGAATCCCGACGAGGCTCATCTCGAGCGTGCGCGGGATCGGTGTCGCGCTCAACGTGAGGACGTCCACGTTCGTCTTCAACTTCTTCATCGCTTCCTTGTGCTGCACGCCGAAACGTTGCTCTTCGTCGACGACGAGCAATCCGAGGTCCTTGAACTTCACCTTCTCTTGCAGGAGGCGATGCGTGCCGATCACGCAGTCGATCTCGCCTGATGCGAGCCCGGCCACAACCTTCTTCGCCTGAGCGGTCGTGAGGAATCGCGACAGCACCTCGACGCGAATCGGATAGCCACGGAATCGCTCGGCGAAGGTGTTGCCGTGTTGGGCTGCGAGGAGGGTGGTGGGCACGAGTACGGCGACTTGTTTGCCGTCTTGGATGCACTTGAATGCCGCGCGCACGGCAACCTCGGTCTTGCCGAAGCCGACGTCGCCGCACACCAATCGGTCCATCGGCACGGTGCGCTCCATGTCGGACTTCACGAGTTCGATCGCGGTGCGCTGGTCGGGCGTCTCGACGAACGGGAACGCCGCCTCCATCTCGTCCTGCCACGGAGTGTCGGGTGCGAATGCGTGACCGGGCGCATTCACGCGCTTCTGATACAGCACGACGAGCTCTTGGGCGATCTCGCGGACCGCGGAGCGCACGCGTTGCTTGGCGCGGGCGAAGTCACTTCCGCCGAGGCGATGCAGCGTCGGCGTCTCGCCACCGATGTACTGGCGCACCGCGTCGATGTGGTCGGTGGGAACGTAGAGCTTGTCGCCGTCCTTGTAGGACAACAAGAGATAGTCGCGCTCCGATCCGCCGATCGCGCGTGTGACCATCCCCTCGTACTTGCCGACACCGTGGATGTGGTGCACGACGAAGTCGCCTGGCTTCAGGTCTTGGAACACCGACGACGAGTCGCGCTTCGGTGCGCGGGCGACGCGATGCGTGCGACGACGGCCCGTCAGGTCGGACTCGCTGATCACCGAGACGCGGGCACCGGGCAGTGAGCATCCTGCGTGCAGCGCGGACTCGACGACATAGACGCCGGGTTTCGTCATGTCGGCATTCGGCACGCGCGCCAGGTCGACGACGGCGACGCCGTTTTCGTTGAACACCTCCACGAATCGCCGTGCCGAGCCTGCGCTCTCTGCACACAGCGCGACCGTCCATCCGTCGCCGACGAGTCCGCGGACACGTGCGGCGGTGGCTTCGGCATCTGCGGTGGCAGGACCCCATCCCGTTGCGGAGACCTGTGCGGCGGTCGGGGCTTCGGCGGGCAACACGAGCGAGAGTGAGCGCGACGACGAGGTCGTGTCGAGGAGTCGCTCTGGCTCCACGTGCAGTCGCGGGAACTCGCGATTCTCCTCACGCGCCCACGTCGAGGCGAGCGCGCGTGCAAGGTCGGCTTCCTCTGCGAGAAGATCGACCGCTCGTGCATGCATGCGGCGTGGTTCGACGAGCACGAGCCTCGTGTCCGCGCCGAGGACGTCGGTCAGGAGTTCGTCGCGTTCGACCAACCACGGCAGCCAACTCTCCATGCCTTCGAACTGCTGACCTTCTGCGAGCCGATCCCATTGCTCGACGCCCCACGGCTCGCTCGACAGGAGCGACTGTGCACGTTCACGCACCTCGTTCGTGAGTTCGACTTCGCGCGCGGGAAAGATCACGATCTCGTCGAGGTCGTCTGCGCTGCGTTGGTCGTTCACGTTGAACGTGGTGAGTCGGTCCACTTCGTCGCCCCACAGGTCGATGCGGATGGGGCATCCGTCGTGGACGGAAAGACGTCGATGATCGAGCCGCGTTGCGCACACTCGCCACGGTGCTCGACGAGATCCTCGCGGCGGTAACCGTCGGCGATCAGTCGTTCCATCAGATGGTCGGCGTTCACGTCGGTGCCGCGCCGCACGATGATCGGTTCGCGGGTCGTCGCGCCGGGTGCGAGTTTCTGCAACAAGGCACGCACGGACCCCACGACGATCCGTGGTTTGTCACTCGCGCGCAGGCGCCACAGCACCTCGAGTCGCTTGCCCATCGACTCCACGCTCGGGCTCACGCGTTCGAAGGGGAGTGTCTCCCACGCGGGGAAGAGCAGTGCATTGTCCGCGCCGACGTAGTGCACGAGGTCGTCGTGGATCATCTGTGCGGCAGTTCCCGTCGGGGTGGCAACGACGAGGGTCGAATTCGACCAGCGCTCGGCGAGTCCGGCAATCACGAGCGGGCGGGCGATCTCCGAGCAGGCGAGCGTCGCATCGATCGTCGAGGTCGCATCGAGCGCTGGGTCACGCGAGGCGAGGAGGGCGAGATCGCGCAGCTTCATCGAGTGTTCCGACTAGCGAGAGTTGAATCGCTGCATGGCCGCCTCGACCCCGTCGGCGACGATCGTCTGGGTGGCGTCCGCGGCAATCGCCACGGCGACGTCGAATGCGGCGCGATCCTTGGCGGTGAACTTGGCGAGCACGTGGTCTGCACCCTGTTCCTTGCTCGGTGGCTTGCCGATGCCGATGCGCACGCGCAGGAAGTCCTGCGACTTGATGTGCTCGTTGATCGAGCGCAGGCCGTTGTGACCGGCGAGCCCGCCACCCGCCTTCACCCGCACGACGCAGGGGTCGAGGTCCAGCTCGTCGTGCACGACGACGATCTGTTCGGCGCGATCGATGCCGAAGCGACGGGCGAGCGGTCCGACCGCACGACCGGATTCATTCATATAAGTGGTCGGCTTGACGAGCAGGAGGTGGAGATCGTCGCGGTGCACCTCGGCGATGACGGCGCTTTCACGGCACGACTTGAGCGTGACGCCGTAGCGTCGGGCGAGTTCGTCGATGACGTCGAAGCCGACGTTGTGACGAGTCGAGTCGTAGGTGCGCCCGGGATTGCCAACGCCCACGACGAGTGCGTCGAAGGGAGTGCCTCGCCGCTTCAGTCGCGCATCGCGACCGAACAGCGCCATGAGAACTACGACGCGGCGGGCTTGTTGTCGCCAGCAGCGGGCGCGGCACCATCGGCGGGTGCTGCACCTTCTGGCGTCGCTTCACCCGCGGCAGCTGCTGCCGGCTGCTCAGCCTCGGCGCGCGACGTGAGCACGGTGACGACGACCAAGTCGTCGTTGGCCACTGCCGTGACACCCTTCGGCAAGGTGATGTCACCGAGACGGATGACGTCGTTGACGGTCATCTCGGAGATGTCGATCAAGATCTCGTTCGGAATGTTGCTCGCGGTTGCGCGCACTTCGATGCGGTCGACGGCGGCGTCCACGAGGCCACCTTCCTGCACGACAGCCTTGGCGGTGCCGGTGAGGTGAACGGGGACTGCCATGACGATTTCCTCGGTGAGGTCGATCTGCATGAAGTCGATGTGGCTGACCGTGCGCTTCACGGGGTCGCGCTGCAGGTCCTTGACGATTGCCGGGTACTTCTTGTCGTCAACGTGCAACTCGAGGATGGTGTTCACGCCTGCAGGGCCCGACAATGCGGCGCGCAACTCGCGGCGCTCGACGGTGATCGACACTGGGGTCATGCCGTGGCCGTAGATGACGGCAGGAATGTGATCGTCCGAGCGCAGACGGCGCGATTCAGCGCTGCCCGTCGTGCGACCGACTTTGGTCTTCAAGGTGGTTGTCATGGGGACTCCAGGTGCTGCGATGTTCTGCGTCCGACGAGAACGTCGCCGAACAACGGCTGGTCAGTCTAACGGCGGGTTTTTCCGAAAAAATCGGCTCTAGGACTGGTTTTCACCGTCGAAGAGGTCGCTCACGCTGGTCTCGTCGAACACGGCCGCGAGGGCATCGGCGAGGATCTTGGCCACCGACAACACCTCGATCTTGGGCAGACGCTTGTCGGCTGGCAGGGGAATGGTGTTGGTCAACACGACCCGCTCGATCGGGGCCTTGGCGAGTCGCTCGATGGCCGGACCCGACAGCACGCCGTGCGTGGCCATCGCCCACACTTCGCGGGCGCCGCGCTCGATCAACAGCTCTGCAGCACTCACGATCGTGCCACCGGTGTCGATCATGTCGTCGGTGAGGATGCACAGCTTGCCTTCGACTTCACCGATCACTTCCTTGGCGACCGCGACGTTCGTCGTGCCCTTCGGGCGGCGCTTGTTGATGAACGCGACGTCGGCGTTCATGTCGGCGAGGTGCTGGGCGAAACGCTCGGCCACCTTCACTCGACCGGCGTCCGGGGAGACGATGACGACACCGTCGCGCACGTTGGAGCGCACGTACTTCTCGAGCACCGGCATCGCGGTGAGGTGGTCCACCGGACCGGAGAAGAATCCCTGGATCTGTCCGCTGTGCAAGTCGATCGACACCATGCGCTTGGAACCGGCCGCGGCAAACATGTCGGCGACGAGTCGCGCCGTGATCGGCTCGCGACCCTCGGCCTTCCGGTCTTGGCGCGCGTATCCGTAGAACGGACATACCGCGGTCACGCGCTTGGCCGATGCGCGATATGCGGCGTCGATCATGATCAGCTGTTCCATGATCGAGTCGTTCACGCTGCGACCATCGATCCCGCAGTGCGTCTGCATGACGAACACGTCACCGCCGCGCACGCTCTCGCCGAATCGTGGGCGAAGTTCTCCGTTGGCGAATTCGACGATGTTCGCTTCACCGAGCTGCACCTGCAGGTGCTCGGCGACTTCGGTCGCAAGGTCGGGGTGGGTGCGGCCGCTGTAGATGGCCATCCGCTTCGTGGTGACCTTGTCGATCGTCTTGTTCATAGCCCCCCGTACGATGCGTCCCGCGTTGCCTCAGTCTAGGAGAAATGCTTTGCGCGCTCCGATTCGACGAGCGTCCGCGCATCGACCGAGGAGACGTCGTCACATTCCGTGGGGCGACCTCGTCGGGTCGGCCAGATGTTGCGAGCGATGGTTCCGGGGAGAGGACTCGAACCCCTATATGCGGGACCAAAACCCGCTGTCCTGCCATTGAACGACCCCGGACTGACGTCTCCACGGTACCCAATCGGAGGCGCTCAAATGCTCTGTCACCCGATAGCGTGTCGTGCGCTATGGGATCACTCGTCAAACGCCGCCGCAAGCGCATGCGCAAGAAGAAGCACAAGAAGATGCTTCGTCGCACGCGTCACCAGCGCCGCAAGTAATCCCTCTCTAGAGCGTCGCGATCGTCTTCGCGAGCACCACGGTTGCCTCGGGCAACTTCTCGTGCAGATCGGGGAAGTGACCCCGCACCCACCACGTGGCTCCACTCCCCGCGAGTATTGGCGTCACACCCGTCGCATTCCCGATTCGTTCCCGCCAATCGGCGAGTCGTGGCTCGACGACGATCGCCGGTGTTTCGAGGTCGTTCGGACCGCTGCCACGCTGGCGTGAGGCATCGAGGTCGTCCCACGCGCGATACACCGCGGGGGTCGAGACGCCGAATGGTGGCGTGATGAGGGTGACGTTCTCGTCGCGATGCACGAGCGGAGAGATGATCTCGCCGATGCCCGACACGCGCGCACGGCCGCCGACCATGCAGAACGGCACGTCTGCTCCGATGCGCGAAGCTGCCACGAGATCGTCGAATTCCGCCCAGCGCAGGATCGCCGCCGCATCTGCGCTGCCACCACCGAGTCCGCCGCCCGAGGGAATGTTCTTCGTCACGTGCACGGCCGCACTCACGCCGCAGAGTCGCAACGCTTTGGCGATCAAGTTGTCCTCGGAGTCGGTGATGCCGTTCGCGAAGGGTCCGTCGAGGGTGATTCCCGTCGAGGACGTGTCGATCGACAACACGTCGTGCAGATCGAGGCTCACCATCTCGGCGTCGATGTCGTGGTAACCGTCGTCGCGCACACCGACGACGCGCAAGGCAAGGGTGAGCTTGGCGTGTGCGGTGAGTCTTTCGATCACGCGTGCACCGCCTTGCACAGTCGACCCCAGGCCACGACGTCGAGTTCCTCTGGGCGTGCATCGCTTGCGACGCCCGCGTGCTCGAACTGCTCCGGCGTCACGATTCCCGCGAGTGATCGACGCAGCATCTTGCGACGTTGGGCGAATCCCGCGCGCACGAGCGCGAACAGTTCCTTCGGATCCACGCCCTCGACTGCAGGAGTGTCGCGGCGGGTGAACTCGACGAGTGCGGAGGAGACGTTCGGCTTGGGGAGGAACACCGTCGCGGGCACGTCGGCCACGATTCGGGCATTCGACCAATATTCGACCTTCACCGAGACCGCACCGTAGGCGCTCGTGCGTGGCTGGGCGACGAATCGATCGGCCACTTCGCGCTGCACCATCACCAACATGTGGCGAACGGAAGGAACGTCGTCCAGGATGTCGGCCACGAGTGGGGTGGCGACGTTGTAGGGCAGGTTCGCCACCACGTGCCAGGACTGCGATTGCTTGGCGAGTGAGTTCCAGTCGAGTTCGCCGGCATCTGCATGCAGCACTTCGACGTTGTCGCAATCAGCGACGACCTCGCGCAACACCTCGACGACGCCGTTGTCGATCTCCACGGCGAGCACGTGTGCGCCGGTCTCCGCGAGTGCGAGCGTGAGTGAGCCGAGTCCCGCGCCGATCTCGACGACATGGTCGCCCGGTCCGACGCCACTCAGGCGCGCGATCTTGCGGACGATGTTCGGGTCGACGACGAAGTTCTGGCCGAATGCGCGTCGCGGGGACAGCCCGTTGGCCTCGAGGAGCGAGGCGATGTCGCTACGCGAGTGGGTCACCAGGTGATCTTCACGGGGATCGGGGC
>RFNE01000072.1 GCA_009927375.1 Actinomycetota bacterium
CCGACGAGCTGCTTCGTCTGCAGCGTCGCCTGCGCTGCCGGCACACCCGTAATTGCCTCGATCGAGCGGCCCGAGGCATGCGCTTCGAGACAGCCTCTCGCTCCGCACGCGCACAGCCGACCGTCGGGCTCGACGATGACGTGTCCGATGTGTCCCCCGTTGCCGGACCGACCCGTCACCAGTCGGCCGCCACTCACGATTCCACCACCCACGCCCGTCGACACGACCATCCCGATCACATCACTACGACCTTGGGCCGCACCACACCACACCTCGCCGAGCACGAGCGCTTGAGCGTCGTTCGCAATGAAGACCTCGAGCCCGGTCAACTTTCGCAACTTGTCCCGCAGTGGGAAATTACGCCAGTCGGGAATGTTGAGTGGCGAGACGTCCTCGCCATCGAGCGACATCGGACCCCCGCAACCAACGCCACAGGCAACGATGTCGACCGTGGCCTCACGCAGCTGACTCGTGACGAGTTGTTCGAGCGCCCCCCACACGTTGCTCTGTGGTGTCGGAGTAGCACTGTGCGAGAGCACCGCTCCGGCGTCATCGATGACGCCAACGGCAAGCTTGGTGCCTCCGACGTCGACGGCGAGATAGGCCACTGGTGGCTAGATGTTGCGGTCGAACTTCGAGCGCATCTTCGCCTTGGAGTTCAGCGAGGCGGTCCGCAACACCTGGACGACGTCTTTGTATCCGGCCTTGCTCATCGCACGCAGTTTGCCCTCGATCACGACCGCGCACGCGAGCATGCCGAGGAATCCGAGAAAGGCAAGCGCGAAGTGAACCTGCAGGGTCGCGATCGTGAAGCCGAGGCTCGCAACCATCCCGAGCGCCGCCCAGCGCACCGTGCGCACGGCATGTCGATACAGGCCCGACTGCGAGACGTTCTGCGCGAACTCCTTGTCGGTCTCGAGCTGTTGCTCGAGCTGACGCAAGATTCGTTGCTCGTCCTCAGATAGCGGCATACTGGACATTCTCGCACGAACGGCCACGGAGCGCCATGTCGCCCCACGAGGTCAGGTATCGCGCGCGGATGCGTTCGGTCCCCACGGTGACGAGCCGGGTCGCCTCCCTCCGCGGAGAGCGCTCGCAGGACCGATCGAGGAGTGTCCAAATCTGGCACGTATCTCATCGATTGCCTCGGCAGTCGGCGCCCAGGCGGATTCCACTCCCTCGGCTTCCGCGGAGTCATCGAAGAGCGACAACTGCGGCGACGACTCGCCGAAGTTGCGCGCGCTCACT
>RFNE01000071.1 GCA_009927375.1 Actinomycetota bacterium
GCTTCGAGACCCGCCACCACGTCGTGGGTGTCTGCGCGCGCAGTCACCATCACTATCGGCACGTCGCTCGAGCGACGAATCGTGCGGCAGAGTTCGAATCCGTCGATTCCCGGCAACATGATGTCGATCAGCACGACGTCGGCCGAGTTGTGTGAAAACAGCGCGACGGCTTCCTCGCCGCTCGAGGCTTCATCAACGTGCCAGCCCTCGTCCTCGAGGGCAAGCTTGACCGACGTACGGATGCGCTCGTCATCCTCGACGGTCAGTACCCGGATCCCCACGACCTCAATTGTTATCTGTTGGTGCGCTCGCGCGCAGGATCATCGCCGAGAGGGAATCGAACACCGCAGGCGTTGCCACGAGGGCTTCGGCGGGCCTCAAGGTTCCGCCACGAAAATCTCCGAGCCGACAGCCCGCCTCGCGGGCAATCAGGGCGCCAGCGGCAATGTCCCACGGGTGCAGATTCTCCTCGAAGTAGGCGTCCAGTCGTCCGCACGCGACGTAACACATGTCGATCGAGGCGGCACCGAACCGGCGAATGTCACGCACTTCGTGGATCATGCGCGCGACCCTCGCCGACTGCACGCTGCGCTGGTGTGCCGCGTAACTGAATCCAGTGCACACGAGCGCCTGGGAGATCTCCGTCGTGGTGCTGCAGGTGATTCGTACTCCGTTCAGCAACGCGCCTTCGCCGCGAACGGCGGTGAAGGTCTCACCGAGCGGCGGGATGTGGACAACGCCGACGAGTGGTCCGTGTTGGTCGGCAACGCCGATCGACACCGCCCAGTTGGGCAGCGCATACGTGAAGTTCGTCGTGCCGTCGATCGGATCGATGCACCACTCGATGCCCGACGTCCCGTCGAAGGACGCCCCCTCCTCGCCGATGATCGAATCATTCGGACGATCTCGGCGGAGTCGGTCAACGATCAGCCGCTCGCTCGCCCTGTCGTATTCGGTGACCATGTCGGTTGCCGTCGACTTCGTGCCGACGCTCGACAGCCCGGACTTGCGTCCCTCGAAGGCGAGTTCGCCAGCATCGCGGGCGAGTGACGTCGCGAGTGCGAGAAGGTCGTGCGGCGTCATCCGCGGGACGCGTCGCGATCGTTCATTTCGCGCCACTCACCGACGGCTCGCAGGACGAGCACGCTGACCACACTCATTCCGACCGCGCCGATCACCGCGCCGACGAAGATCCCAATGCCGAGTGGTGTGCCGCACGCTCCAGAACACTGAATGTCGACCATCGAGTAGCCAATGGATGCACCGGCGAGTGCGCAGACGAGAATCGCAACGAAGGCGATCGCACGAGCGAGCGGAGAGGGAATCGCCGACAACGGACGCTTCGCGGGATCGAGTTCTGACACGCGCATTAGCGTAGTTGGCATCGTGAAACCGCTGACGAGTCGACCGAAGGCGATCTGTCACGTCGACATGGACATGTTCTACGTCGCAGTCGAATTGCGTCGACGTCCGGAACTGCGCGGCAAGCCCGTCGTCGTCGGCGGTGATGGATCGCGCGGAGTGGTTGCTGCAGCATCGTACGAAGCGCGCCGCTACGGCGTGTTCTCCGCGATGTCCTCAGCGATGGCCAAACGGTTGTGCCCGCACGCGGTCTTCCTGCCCGGGGACATGGAGCTCTATCAACAGGTGAGCGAGCAGGTCTTCGACATCTTCCATGACGTGACGCCACTCGTCGAAGGGCTCTCCTTGGATGAGGCGTTCCTCGACGTGACGGGTTCGATTCGGCTGTTCGGCGAACCAGAAGAAATTGCGGCAAACATCCGGTCACGAGTGCGCAACGAAGTCGGTCTGCCGTGCAGCATCGGCATCGCACCGAGCAAGTTCATCGCCAAGCTCGCATCCAAGGCAGCCAAGCCGATCGCCGAGCGAGACGGCGTGCGTGAGGGACTCGGCGTGCTGCGCATCGAGCCGGGTAAAGAGCTCGACTTCATCTTGCCGCTTCCCGTGAAGGCGGTGTGGGGCGTCGGTCCCGCGACGCTCGAGAAGTTGCTCGGTGTCGGCATCCACACGGTCGGTGATCTCGCCGCAGTCGACCTCGACGTGTTGGAGGGAATCGTGGGTGTCGCGCATGCTCGTCACCTGCACGATCTCGCCCACGCGCGTGATGACCGCGACGTGGTCGCACAGCGAGAGGCGAAGTCGATCGGAACGAGGAAACCTTCTCCGTCGACTTGAAGACGCACGAGGAGGTGCGCGCGCAGGTCGTTCGACTCGCGGACAACGTCGCGCATCGCTGCCGCACCGAAGGACAGCTTCCACTCACCGTCACGCTGAAGATCAAGTACGCGGATTTCGAAGTGGTCACGAGGTCCAAGACGTCACCCTTTGCCGTCACGAGCGCACAGGCGATGGTGCACCTCCTCGAAGATGCACTCGCCGAGGTCGCGGTGGCTCGAGGTGTCCGTCTCGTCGG
>RFNE01000209.1 GCA_009927375.1 Actinomycetota bacterium
ACGGCGATGTCCCCTGCTGCGACGTGTGCCCACATCTTTGCCTTTGCCGCAAAGTACGAGTCGTAATTCGCGTGCCAATCGAGGTGGTCAGGGGCGATGTTCAACCACGCTGCCGCCTTGCATCGAAAGCGCTCCGTGAAGGCGAGGCGAAAGCTCGAACACTCGACGGCAAAGCAATCGGCAGATGAATCGAGCGCGGCGATGAGCGGCGTCTCGGTGTTACCGACCGCCTCTGGATTGCGGCCAGCGCTTGCGAGAATCGCCTTTGTCATGAGCGTGGTTGTGGTCTTGCCGTCGGTCCCGGTGATCCCGAGCATCGGCCGGTGACGACCCGATTCGACCTCGAAGTCGTAGGCAAGTTCCAACTCCGAAACGATCGGCTTGCCCGCTCGCCGAGCGGCATCGATGACGCGATGACCCTCAGGGACTCCTGGTGCCGGTGCGAGGCGACCAACACTCGCCACCACGTTGTCGAGCGCCGCGTCGCTCGTCGGTTCGACGATTGCGAGCCCAAGATCGTGTGCGAATCGACGATGGTCGGAAGTCAGGTCATCGTCACCGACGAGCACGGACTCACCACGCTGGTGCAACACCGATGCGACTGCTCTTCCTGCGACTCCGAGGCCCCACACGAGCGTCGCGCCAGAGGTCATCGAATTCGCGCCTGTTGTGTGAAGTCGGCGATGAAGATGGCAACGGCGGTTGCGACACAGATCCCGGAAATGATCCAGAAGCGGATGATCACCGTCGTCTCTGGCCATCCGCTCAGCTCGAAGTGGTGGTGGATCGGCGACATCTTGAACAAACGCTTCTTGCGACCCGACGCCTTGAACACGCCCATCTGGATCGCCACGGAGCCGGCCTCGATCACGTTGATTCCGCAGATGATCGGCAACATCAGATGCGTATTGGTCGTCACTGCGAGCATGCCGAGCGCCGCGCCGAGACCGAGCGCACCGACGTCGCCCATGAAGATGCGAGCGGGCGCTGCGTTCCACCACAGGAAGCCAGCGCAGGCACCGGCCATGGCGGCGGACAACACTGCGAGATCGAGTGGGTTGACGACGTCGTAGATGCGCGGATTACGAAACGCCCAGTATGCGATCACCGTGAAGGCGAGAAATCCGAACAGCGCAGATCCAGCAGCGAGTCCGTCGAGGCCGTCGGTGACGTTCACCGCATTCGTCGTGCTCCACACCATGAGCGCCGTCCACACGACGAAGATCGGTCCCGAGATGTCCCAGCCTGGGCTCATCGCGCGGGTGAAGGAGATCGTCTCGACCACTCCGGTCGACGCGGCCAAGATCAACGTGAGACCGATTGTGATTCCGAACGTGATCCAGCCCTTCTTCTTCCAGAAGATTCCACGGTTGTGCTGACGTCGCACCTTCAGGAAATCGTCGAGGAAGCCGATGAATCCGAGAACGAACACCGCCAACCAGATGATCGCTGCTTGGTCGGAAAACGGGAGCCCATCACGAAGGTGTGCGACCGTCCAGCCGACGACACCAGAGACGAGGATCGCGATCCCACCCATCGTCGGAGTTCCCTGCTTGCCCATCTGATGCACGGGACCGTGGTCCTCCGCTCCAAGGATTGGTTGGCCCTTTCCGAGTCGACGGAAGTACGACATGAGGAAGCGAGTTCCCGCGAGCGAAAAGAACATTGCAACCGCACCAGCGATCAGAATCGAAATCACGCGTTTCCTCCGACGATCTCTCGTGCCACCAATACGTCGTCGAAGTCGACGACCGTCTCGCCGATCGTCTGAGTGGACTCGTGACCCTTGCCGGCGATCACGACCGCATCACCTGGTCGCGCCTCACGAATCGCGAACTCGATCGCTTCCCGACGATCCACGATCTGATGGACGCCGTCGTGACCTGATCCGATTCCCGAGACGATCCCATCGATGATCGACTGTGGCGATTCCGATCGTGGATTATCCGACGTAATGACGACAACATCGGCACCATGACGCGCACTGCGACCCATGAGCGGTCGCTTGTCGCGATCGCGATCTCCTCCGCAGCCGAACACGACGATCACCCGTGCACCAGCCGCGAGCGCTTCACGAACACCCTCGAGCAAGCCCGCGATCGCCTCCGGTGTGTGGGCGTAGTCGACGATGATCGAGATGCCGCGACCGTTCTCCACTGACTGGTAGCGACCGGGAACCGCGTGCGCGGCGGAAAGCCCCTCGACGATGGCAGCGTCGTCGACACCGAGGCTCACCGCCGCACTCGCGGCCGCAAGCGAATTCATCATGTTGACCCTGCCACCGAGTGGCACCGAAACGCGACGGTCATTCCACGTATACGCGTGACGATCGATTCCGACGACCACGTCAGACACATCCGCCATGCCGAACGACATCATCGGGATCGGCGCGGTATCGAGGAGCAATTTGCCATGCACGTCGTCACGATTGACGACGCCGCGGGTGCACAACTCAGGAGTGAACAACTTGGCCTTGGCCGCGAAGTACTGCTCCTCCGTCCCGTGGAAGTCGAGATGGTCACGACCGAGGTTCGTGAAGACGCCCACCGCGAATCTCGTCCCGACGACGCGATCCAAGGCGAGCGCATGCGAGCTGACCTCCATCACCACCGCATCACAGCCCGTCGACAGCGATTGCGCGAACTGCTCCTGGAGCACCGGAGCCTCCGGCGTCGTTCGCGCACCACTGAGCGTTCCGTAGACGTCGGTCTTCCACCCGTGACGACGGAGGATCTCCGCGGTCAGGTGAGCTGTCGTCGTCTTACCGTTCGTTCCCGTCACGCCGACGACGCGCATCTTGTCGCTCGGGCGCGAGAACACTGCAGACGCGATGACGCCCATTGCGACGCGCGAGTTCATGACGACGATCTGCGGCACGTCGATGTCGAGCTGGCGCTCCACGACGAGCGCGACCGCTCCACGGGCGACTGCCTCTTGGGCGAACTTGTGGCCGTCTACTCGCGCTCCGATGACACAGCAGAAGATGCTTCCTGCACGGACCCCACGTGAATCGCCGCTCACGCCGGTCACGCTGATGGAACCATCACCGACGACGCGCGCACCGGTGATCGCAGCAGCGAGGACATCGACGCGGGTTGGTGCGGGGATCGGCGCCATCAGTGCTCCGGTCCGAGTTCTGCTGGTCGGTGCTTCGGACAGCCCAAATCTGTGGCGGCAGGCCGCACGTCATATTCGGTGATCAGAGCCTGAGCAATGTTGGCAAAGACAGGCGCCGCTGCGGTGCCACCAAAGCGGTCGCGCGACGACGGATCAGGATCTTCGACTGACACGAGAACGGTGAATCGCGGTTCATACGCAGGAAGGAATCCAACGAACGATGCGCGGTATTCACGACCGCCCGTCGCCGTCTCGTACCCACCACTCGCCTGCGTTCGATACGCAGTTCCGGTCTTTCCGGCGACAGTCATGCCGGGGACCTGCGCCAACTTGGCGGTTCCGAAGCAGACGACGTCACTCATCAAGCTGCGCATCATCGCGGACGTCTCCGGCTTCAACACCTGGCGCGTCTGGCCGAGTTCGAAGTTCGTCTGTACACCATCGGGCGAAACACTTGCCGACACGAGCCGCGGGGCGACGTAACGCCGTTGTTTGCAACCGCGTTGACGGCCGCGACGAGTTGCAACTGGGTGGCAGCGAATCCGTAACCGTATGACACGGTGTAGTTCTCGCTTCCTCGCCACTTCTTGTATGACGTGAGCAAACCCTTTGCCTCACCGGGGAATCCGACACCGCTCGACGAACCGAAGCCGAAGCTCGTCAGGTAGTTGTAGATCGTCTCAGGCGCCATCGTCTGTGCGACCTGTACGGTGCCGATGTTGGACGAGTCGACGAGAATCTTGCGAACGGTCATGTCCTCGATGCCGTGCGGGTATGCGTCCTTGATCGTGTAGCGCCACTTCGTCGACTCAGGGTTGAAGGTGAGCGTTGGCGTCACCTTGAACACCGACGTCGGCTCGACGGACTTCTGATCGAGCGCAGCCGCGATGCTGAACACCTTGGCCACTGAACCCGGTTCGTACGCTTCGACCGCGGCGAAGTTTCCGGAATCTGCGGTGTACGTGCCGTTCTCATTGCGGCGAATCGTCGACAACGCGAGGATGTCACCCGTCGCGGTGTCCATCACGATTGCCGTTCCGCTCAGTGCGCTCAATCGTTCGATCTGCTGAGCAAGAAGCCCATCCACCTGGAACTGGATGTTGCGGTCGAGCGTGGTGATCAAATTGCTGCCCGCAACGGCCGGGATGCTGTTGATGTCGGTGTTGGCGATCGACTTGCCCTTGCTGTTGACCTCGCGAATGCTCTTTCCGTCGACACCTGCAAGTAAGTCGTTGTACTGCAGTTCGAGGCCGGCGGTGCCGTTCAGGTCCGGATCGGTACGTCCAATCACCGCACGCAGGTAGTCGCTGCTCAACGCCCTGCTCGCCTCGGCCTTCGAAAAGACGCCATCCAGCTTGAGCGCCATGAGCGCATCGGAAATTTCCAACGTCGCCTGACGGGCAATCGGCACGTACTTCGACGTCTTGTCCTGCAACTTCGCGGCGAGTTCCACCTCTTGTTCAGGGGTGAGCGCCAGCGCGACCGCGATCGAACGTGCCGCACCGACGGGATCGGTCACGAACTCGGGATCGGCAAACACGGTCTTCGTCGGGACTGGGAGCGCAAGCTCGCGTCCGTTGCGGTCGAGGATCGATCCACGCTCCGCATCGATCACGCTGATTCGGGTGCGCTGGGCGATCGACGCCTCGCGATAACCGCTCGAACCGATCGTCTGCAACCACGCAACGCGGACGAACATCACACCGAGCAGGGAGACCACCACGAAGAACGTCCCGAACAATCGGTAGCGGATGCTGCCACCCTGCAAGTTGGTCGTCATCGACTCCGTCGCACGTCGCGCACGATCGCGAAGGATCTCGCTCGCCGTCGGAGGACGATGCTTTCCTCGGCGGGGTCCGACGACGGTGCTCATCGCTCAGCCACCAACCTGTTCGCTGCTCGTGCCCTGGGTCGGCGAAGGATTCGCGATGGCCGGGTCCATCTTCCCGATCGCTGCGGCAACGGCGGCAACTGCATCCTCGGGAATTTCAACGAATCGTGATCCGAGTCCCGGCGCCATCCCGAGCGAACGAGCCTGTTCGCGCAATGCGTCTGGTGCGAGCAATTCTGCACGCTGTTGGCGCAGCTGATCGTGGTAGCTGCGCGCAAGACGAATCTCGCTCGACAACTGGTCGATCTTCAACTGCTGCTGGGCGATGTAGGCCTGGAATCCGATCACCGAGGAGACCGTCACGAAGAGTGCGACGACGATTCCCGCGAAGTACGACAGACGACGCTTCGTCGCGCCTGCGATGAGTTCGAGATGGCGTTCAGGGGGTGCAGACTGACCAATGCGTTGCGCAGAGCGCTGCATCCTTGGCTGGTCAACCGCTAACGCCATCTCAGCAACCCACCTTTTCGATCACCCGCAGGCGCGCCGAGGACGCCCGTGGGTTCCGATCCATTTCCTCGCGCGACGGCTTCTGTGCCGCGCGAACCTTGCGGAAACTTCCCTGCACCGACTCCGGGTGCACGTAAGGCGACGCGACGACGTCTCCCTCGCTGCGCTGTGCATCGGCAAACACGTGCTTGACGATGCGGTCCTCGCCGGAGTGATAACTGAGGACTGCCACTCGACCACCCGGTGCCGTTGCGGCAAGTGCGGCCTGCAACGCAGTCGGTAGAACGTCGAGCTCTGCGTTCACTTCGATGCGCAACGCCTGGAACGTGCGCTTGGCGGGGTGTCCACCGGTTCGGCGAGCGGGGGCAGGAATCGCCTCGGCGACGACTTCTGCGAGGCGCGATGTCGTCTCGATGGTGCGCGCAGCGATGATCGCCTTGGCGATGCGATGAGCGAAGCGCTCGTCCGAGTAGCGACGGATGACATCGGTGAGTCGATCGAGGTCGTACCCGTTGACCACGTCGTACGCACTGAGTGCCTGCGAGGAATCCATTCGCATGTCGAGCGGACCATCGTTGCGATACGAGAATCCACGTTCTGCGCGATCGAACTGGGGCGACGACACGCCGAGATCGAAGAGCGCACCAGAGATCGCCTCGATGCCGAGTTCCTCGAGCGTCTCCCCCAAGCGATCGAATCGGCCGCGACGAACCGTCAGGCGATCACGCAGATCCGGGTTTGCTTCGCGCAAGGTCTCCGCGTGCGCAATCGCGTTCTCGTCCTGGTCGATTCCGAGCACGGACAGGTGAGGATGGGAACGAAGGATGCCGACCGCATGCCCGCAGCCACCGAGCGTTGCATCCACGACGCAGCCGGCCGGCACGGACGCGAACACGTCGACGATCTCGTGCAACATCACGGGCTCGTGTCCGTAATCGGTGCGGAAGTCGATGCTTGGGGCCATGGTGAATTCGCTGCGCGTCTGGCGGGTGTTGCCGATGTCGACTGTCGAACTTCTGCAGCCCCTCAGTCAGCGATTGCCGCCGGGATGTCTCCCCGGATCGGCGAGATGGAAGCGGGCGGAGTTGGGGCTGTCCACCTTGCTGACTGAGAGACTGCAGAAGTGCGACGCGTCGCGTGGTCGGCGTCACGGTCGCACACGTTGCGTCGTTGCGATCCCCCTTTCGACCTATTCGCCCGTTCCGGCGATCTGTGAAATTCCGGTGTCGCTGATGCGCTGGTGGCGCGTCGGCTCCCAGATCTCGGCGCGATCGAACGCACCGCTCACGACGACCGCGAGCTCAGGGTGAGTCCCGCGTACTCGCGCAGCTTTTCATCGATGTTGATTCGGCCCTGAGCGTCGACCGTGACCTCGAAGGTGTTGCTCGCGAGCGCACGCTGCTGGTTACGGTCGAGCTCTCCCGAGCGAACCTTGCTCACCGTGTCGCGGGCGACCTCTTCGAATGCCTCGGCGGTGAGGATGTCGATGCACTTGTCTCGACCGATGGAGAGGTAGCACCGGGGCTCCAGGCGAGGACGGAAGGCGGCGGGCAACGCCATGCGACCCTTTGGGTCGAGTTGCCGCTCATGCACCCCTACGAACACTTTGCCTCCGCTGCCCTGTGCAAACCCTTGTGGGGCTTGCATTCCCCGTACTTGCTGCCATCAGGCGGGCTCCGCACCCGTTCTGATGTCCCCGACTCTATCCCCACTTTTCCCCACTTACAAGCACCATTGCCCCATTTTCCCCCACCACCGGGACAGGGCGAATTCCCACCCGGTGAGGTGCGTATTGAGCCGGGTCGGCTCGGGATCAGTCGAGTTCGCTGATCAGTTCAAAGACGCGAGCAGCAAGCACTCGCGGGCTGACGGGCACGAGACCAACCATCGATTCCAGACGCATGACGTCGATGACGGGCTCGGAAAGGAGCTCTTCGAGTGCCCGTGCGCTCCACCTCATATATGCGGTGCATTGGAAGCGAGCCTGGTCGCGAGTTCGCCGTTGGCTGATGCCCACATATTTCGTACTGCCAGTTCGGTCCATCACTTCGCCTGGGCCACGACCGGCAAAACACACGAGCTGGCCGAGTTCATCGGCGACCAGTCCCCCCGATGCGACCTGCGTGTCCGTCACGCCGACCTCAGCGAGGGCTCGCTGCCAGATCTCACCGAGCCACGTCATCGACGTCTGCACGTCGTTCGACCACAGTGGATCGTCCGCGCCAATGACGACGTCAAGCCACAGGTGTTCCCCCGGCATGAGCAACATCAGCCCGCCGCCACTGCGCCGAGTCACGACGTCGATGCCACGTTCGTCGCATGCGTGATGGTTGATGATCGAAGTTGACTGACGCGAGCCAAGCACGAGTGCTGGACGCGTGATTTCGAAATCCCACACCCGCGTTCGTTTGGCAGGACTCGGTGATGGTGATCGGCGGCCGAACCCGCAACTTCGTGGAACCGCCAGTGGCGCTTAGGAGGCTTCGGCAAGGTATTGCTTCCACACCTCGGGCACCCTGCCGACCGACACGGTGATCCAGGCGAGTTCTCGCGGCGCCAGTGGCTGTGAGGCAAGCCGCATTCCGGCTTCCTCAGGAGTGCGGTCACGCTTGCGCAGGTTGCACGGACGACACGCTGCGGTGACGTTTTCCCACACATGCATGCCACCACGCGAGCGTGGCATCACGTGATCGATCGAGTCGGCGACGCCGCCGCAGTACTGACAGCGATGGTCGTCGCGAGCGAAGACTGCTCGCCGCGACAGCGCCGTTCGCCGATGGTACGGAACCTTGACCATGTAGCGCAGGCGAATCACGAGTGGGCCTGGAATCGCGAAGGTGGAGCTGCGCACTTGCGTGCCGTCGTCCTCGACGATCTCGGCCTTGTCAGCCAGCACGAGACACACGGCGCGACGCGCCGACACGACGCTCAGCGGCTCGTAGGTTGCATTCAGAACGAGCGCGCTTCGCATGGCTCAGACCCGTCGTTTCCGACGTTGACGAGCGGCGGTACTGTGCCAGTCCCGCGACCACTCGAGGTAGTCGATGACGTCGCGCACCTCTGGAGAACGCTGCGTGTCACCGTATTGAGTGAGGACGCGGAATTCGAGATATTCCTTGGCCGGCAACGGCAGGAACGGCCACTGCGCATACCAGCGATTCGGGGCCAACCTGCGCGCCTGCGACAGACCTGCGCCCCACAGATCGGGACGCACTGCGAGCGCGGCGATGGTTCGTGTCGCGAGTCGCAGGGTCTTCATGTTTCCTAGTTTGGCTTGGGCTCTTTGGGAAGTCCAAGCACCATTTCGCCGATGATGTTCTTCTGGATCTGTGACGAGCCCGCGTAGATCGTTCCTGCACGAGCGTTGAGGAACGTCATCGCCCAGCTCATCGAATCGTTCGGTGCACCAGCGTCGTCGGTCTGGAACGCACTCGATGGCTTGCGACCCGTTGGCACGAGCGCATCCAATCCGAGGATGTCGATTCCAAGTTCGGTCACGACCTTGTGGTACTCGCTCCAATACAACTTGAAGATCGCACCGTCGGGACCTGGATGGTGACCCTTGAGGAACTGCGTCAGCGTGCGCATGCCGATGAAGCGCATCACTTGCACTTTCGAATAACACCACGCGAGGCGCTGGCGAATTCGTGGATCGGATGCCACACCGCGCTGCTTGGCGAGCAGGAGGAGACGGTCGAGTTCGGCCTGGAATCGGATCGGCGCCGTCGCTGCGGCCTCTCCACGCTCGAATCCGAGCAGTCCCATCGCCACTGCCCAACCGTTGTTGATGCCACCGACGACGTTCTCTTTCGGCACCACGGCATCGGTGTAGAACACCTCGTTGAATTCGCTCTCACCAGAGATCATCTTGAT
>RFNE01000070.1 GCA_009927375.1 Actinomycetota bacterium
AAGCTCCGTCGGATACGTCGCGCCGACGACGAGAGCGACGTCGCCACGCGTCGCCCACTTCGTCGCTGCGGTGGTGGCGATGTGTTCGTACAGCGGAGCGCCGTCGACGTCGATGTTCTGGAACTCACCGCTGCCTGCATTGGACGTTCGACACAGCACGATCGTGCCGCGGCCGGTGTGTGCAAAGAAGGGCTCGAGGGAGTCGGTGCCGAGATAGGGGTTCACCGTGACGGCGTCTGCGCCGTAGCGCTCGAAGGCCTCGCGCGCATACAGCGCGGCGGTGTCACCGATGTCGCCTCGCTTCGAGTCCAAGATGAGCACGACTTCGGGATGGTTCGTCTGGATGTGTCGACACAGTTCCTCGAGTTCGCGCTCAGCGCCGATCGCGGCGAAGTAGGCGATCTGGGGCTTGAACGCACACACCACGTCCGCCGTCGACTCGACGATCGCACGGCAGAACTCGAGCACGCCCCGTGGGGACTTGTCGATTCCGTTCGGCAGTCGGGCAAGGTCGGGGTCGAGACCGACGCACAGCATCGAGTCGCGCGCGGACCATGCGGCGCGCAACTTGGCGGAAAACGACGTCGTCATTCGACGATCGAGATCGCCCCGGTCGGGCAGTAGTCGATGGCCTGCTGGACCTTGGCTCGCAGTGACTCGGGTGGCGTCGCGTCGAGGATGTGCAGCATGCCGTCGTCGCGTAACTCGAAGACCTCGGGTGCCTGGTGTTGGCATCCGCCCGTGGCGGCGCAGAGGTCGAAGTCCACGACGACACGCATGATGGTCAGAGTAGTGCTAGCGAGAGCCGTGGCGCTCGAAGCCGCTGAGCACGGCGCGCAGCGACGCCGTGATGGTGTTCGGATCGATGCCGACTCCCCATCGCGTGTTGCCCTTCGCATCGCCGGTCTCCACGTAGGCGACCGCGGTGGCTTGCGAACCCTGGCCGAGTGCGTGCTCGGTGTAGTCCTTCACGTCGAGGTCCGAGCCGAACTCGCCACGGATTGCCTGCACGAAGGCGTCGATCGGTCCGTTGCCCTTGCCCGTGAACGTCTTGCGTTCGCCGCGCACGTCGATGTAGGCGGTGATCTGGGTGTGACCCGTTGCCGAATCGCTGCGCAGCTCGTGGCTCACGAGGTTGTACGTCGGAACCTCGGGCAAGTACTCGCTCGTGAACGCTTCCCACATCACGGCGGGCGAGATCTCCGTGCCGGAGTCCTCGGTGATGTGTTGGATGTTCTGCGAGAACTCGATCTGCAGTCGGCGCGGCAGGTCGAACCCGTGCTCGGTCTTCATGATGTAGGCGACGCCGCCCTTGCCCGACTGGCTGTTGACGCGAACGACGGACTCATACGTGCGGCCGACGTGCTTCGGGTCGATCGGCAGGTACGGCACGCCCCACTGGTCGTAGTCGGCGGGCAGGGCCTCGAAGCCCTTCTTGATCGCGTCCTGGTGGCTGCCGGAGAACGCGGTGTAGACCAGGTCACCGACGTACGGG
>RFNE01000348.1 GCA_009927375.1 Actinomycetota bacterium
GGTGCGGGCTCGTCCGCAGACGTCCTCGCCGGCCATCGCGACGGGGATCGCCTCGGTCTGGATGGCGAACGGAGCCGCGAATCCGGCGCTTGCGAGCCCCTTGTCGATCCGCTCCGGGACTCCGAGGTCGGCAAAACCCGTCGGGGTCGTCACGTCGGGCGTCGTCATGTCGCACTCACGCTACCAACGCCACCGTCGCGGGCTCGGGTGACCCTCGGACAAATCTCTCGAAATAGTGGTCATCGCCCCTCATTTTCTGTATGGTCGCTATTCGTGTTCACGACAACTAAGGAGGTGCTCATGCCAACCGACAATCTTCTGTCTGGGGAATCATTCCTGGAGAATCGCCATACCAGCATCGAGCCCACCTTCACGGGCCGCAAGGGACTTCCCTACGACTGGCAGGACTTGTTCGTGCCATCTGATGCGGTGTTCGAAGCATGTCTCGAGACGTTGCTCTCTGGCGCGGGTGACGTGACGTCACCTTCGTCGAAGTGACCGTCACCTTCGCCGCAACAGCTCGCCATCCCCGCCGCACCTTGGTGCTCGGCTGTGGCTCTGTTGCGCAGTGCACCGTTCCCCTCCTGATTCGTGACCTCGGGTTCGACCCGCGCACGATCCACATCGTCGACTTCCGCGACAATCGCCATCGCGTGGCCGACAGTCTCGCCAAGGGCGTGACCTACGAGCAGGACCGCGTCACCAAGGACAATCTGGATGCGTTCCTCTCCGCGCGCGTCGGTGACGGCGACATCCTGCTTGACCTCGCCTGGAACATCGACTGCCCAACGATCCTCGAGTGGTGTCGCGATCACGGCGTTCGCTACCTGAACACCTCCGTCGAGCTGTGGGATCCGTACCACGACATGCAGACGACGACCCGCAGGACCGCACCCTGTACGTGCGTCACCAGTCGATCCGCAAGATGATCGAGCGCTGGCGCTCGAACTCGGGACCGTCCGCGGTCGTCGAGCACGGTGCGAACCCCGGCATGGTCAGCCACCTCGTGAAGCGCGCGCTCGTCGACATCACGACGGCGATGTTGAACTCGGGTCTCGGTGGAGCGAACACCACCGACCTGCAGGACGCACTCGCTGCCGAGCAGTTCAACGTGCTCGCCCAGCTCACCGGCACCAAGGTGATCCACATCGCCGAGCGCGACACACAGATCACGAATCGTCCGAAGGAAGTGAACGAGTTCTGCAACACGTGGTCGGTCGAGGGCTTCTATGAAGAAGGCATCGCGCCAGCAGAGATCGGTTGGGGCACGCACGAAAAGTGGATGCCCGCCAATGCGCACTCGCACCACGACGACGGCCCGCGCAACCAGATTGCCTCGCCCAGCCGGGCATGGAGTCATGGGTGCGCAGCTGGGTGCCGAGCGGCCAGAACATCGGCATGATCATTCGCCACGGCGAGGCGTACACGATGTGCAAGCACCTCACCGTGAAGAACCCGGACGGCACCGATGCATATCGCCCGACCGTGCACTACGCGTATCACCCGAGCGACGTCGCCATCGACAGCGTGCTCGAGTTGCGCATGCGCAACTGGCAGATGCAGCCACGCGAGCGCATCTTGAACGACGAGATCATCTCCGGTCGCGACGAACTCGGCGTGCTCCTGATGGGTCACCCGTTCAAGTCGTGGTGGACGGGCTCGTTGCTCTCGATCGACGAGGCACGCAGCATCATGCCGGGCCAGAGTGCGACCACCCTGCAGGTGGCTGGCTCGGTCGTGGCTGCGGTGCAGTGGCTGATCGACTCGCCGAGCGAGGGTGTGTGCGTGCCCGACGACCTGCCATGGAAGAAGCTGCTCGACGCCACGCGTCCCTACATCGGGGAGATCTACTCGGCCGCAGCCGACTGGACCCCGCTGTCGGAGCGCTTCGACCCGTTCCCCGGATTCGGCAACGACGATCGGCTCGTTGACCGCAGTGATCCGTGGCAGTTCGCCAACTTCCTCACCCCGACGCCCCGCTGAACACGCCGCTAGGCTGGTCGGCGATGACGTCTTCAACCCTCGTCCTTCTACTTACGTAACGGCGTCAGCCTCATATTCGCTGCCGCCGAAACCCTCTGAGCCGAAAAGGCCAGGGGGTTTTTCCTTTCTCCGACACCCGAACACCGACACCGAAAGACCAACACCATGGCTCCACAACCGACACAACCGAAAAAGATGCCCTTCGAGAAGTACTCGGCCTTCGTCCCGGTCGTGCTCACCGATCGCACGTGGCCGAACCACGTCATTCGCAAGGCCCCGCTGTGGTGCTCGGTCGACCTGCGCGACGGCAACCAGGCGCTCATCGACCCGATGGACCCTGAGCGCAAGCTGCGCATGTTCACCACCCTCGTGAAGATGGGCTTCAAGGAGATCGAGGTTGGCTTTCCCTCCGCGAGTCAGCCCGACTACGACTTCGTGCGCCAGCTCATCGAGCAGGACCTGATCCCCGAAGACGTCACGATCCAGGTGCTCGTGCAGTGCCGCGAGGATCTCATCCGTCGTACGTATGAGTGTCTGAAGGGCGCGCCGCGCGCAATCGTGCACTTCTACAACTCCACCAACCCGCTGCAGCGACGCGTCGTGTTCGGTCTCGAGAAGTCTGGAATCGTCGACATCGCCGTCAAGGCCGCGAAGCTGTGCAAGGAACTCGAGGCGACGATGGGCTCGACCAAGATTCGCTACGAGTACTCGCCGGAGAGCTTCACGCTCACCGAGCCAGAGTTCGCCATCGAGATCTGCACCGCGGTGATGGACGTGATCCGCCCGACGAAGGACACGCCGCTCATCTTGAACCTCCCCGCCACGGTCGAGTGCTATTCGCCGAACGTCTACGGGGACGTGATCGAGTGGTTCATCCGCAACATCCCGAGGCGCGACACGGTGTGCATCTCGCTGCACCCACACAACGACCGCGGATGCGCAGTGGCGGCCGCCGAGTTCGGCGTGATGGCCGGTGCGGACCGCGTCGAGGGAACGCTCTTCGGCAACGGCGAGCGCACCGGCAACGTGGATGTCGTGACGTTGGCGATGAACCTGTTCGTCAACGGCGTCGACCCCGAGCTCGACATCACCGACATCGATGCGCTGCGTCGCGACGCGGAGTACTGCAACCGCTTGCCGGTGCCCGAGCGTCAT
>RFNE01000151.1 GCA_009927375.1 Actinomycetota bacterium
GGTCTGTCCAACGACGACCTCGACACACGCTACGAAACCGTGTGCGACCCACGTCTGAACGCTCGCCAGTCTCTCGACCTCGCATTCCGCGTCGCAGAACTGATCCGCAGCAAGAATTGATCCGTGGCTTCCACGGACCTCGCGGCCTTCGACCTCGTTGCGTCGTGGCCAGTCGAGCGAGTCGCCGTCGGCGCCATCGACAGGAACGGCGACATCCATCTCTCGGGTGATCGCGGCACGTTCCGCATCGCGTCGGTGAGCAAGGTCATGACCGCGTGGGCGACGCTGATTGCCGTCGAAGACGGCTCGGTGTCACTCGACGACCCCGTCGGAGATGCTGGTTGCACCCTTCGCCACCTCCTCGCCCACACCGGTGGCTACGGCTTCGACACCCGCGAGGCGATCGTCTCGCCCGGCAAGAAACGGATCTATTCGAACACTGGATACGACATGATCGGAGCGCACGTCGCCGAACGCGTCGAGATGGACTTCGACGAGTACCTCGCCGAGGCCGTCTTTGCCCCACTTGGAATGGAAGGCGCAGATCTGCTCGGTTCACCGGCCAAGGACGTGCACTGCACGATCGAGGACCTCGCTGCGTTCGTCGATGAATTGCGAACGCCACAGCTGATCGCTCCGGCGACCGCACTCGAGGCGACGACGAATCAGTTCGGCGACGTCGAGGGGGTCGTCCCCGGACTCGGCAAGTTCTCGCCGTGCAACTGGGGACTTGGCCCAGAGATTCGCGGCCACAAGTGGCCGCACTGGACTGGGTCCCGCAACTCCTCATCCACCTTCGGGCACTTCGGTGGCTCGGGCACCTTCATGTGGGTCGACCCGGTCGCACACGTCGCGGCATTTTCGCTCGCCAATCGCGAGTTCGACGAGTGGGCGATGGAGTATTGGCCCGCGTTCTCCGATGCGATCCTCGCGGAGCTCGGACGCAACTAGATGAACATCGAACGCAACCATCGTGCGGACGCGACTCTGCTCATGTTCTGCTCGTTCGGCACGGCGACGTCGAACAGTTTGATCTTCGCCGCCATCGGCGACCTCCAGGACAAGTACGGATTTTCGTCGGCCGGGCTCGGTGCGATAGCCGGCATGGGGTTCTTCTCCGGACTCATGGTGCAGATGTTCATCGCCCCGCTCGGCGACCGCGGACACTCCAAGCGCCTGATCATGGCCGGACTCCTCCTCGGTGCAGTTGGTTCGCTGTTGTTTGCAACCGGATCGAACCTGGCGACGTTCGTCGTCGCGCGCGGCATCATTGGCAGTGCGTTCGGCTTCGTCTTCCCCGCCGTACGTGCGCTCATCGCCCACGTCGATCCCGAGCGCCGCGGTGAACGACTCGGACGTCTCGGCGCGGTCGAACTCCTCGGCTTCGTTGCAGGCCCACTCATCGGTGGATTCCTAATCGATCCCGTCGGACTCGGAGAGACCTTCGCGCTCTTCGGAGCGCTGAACCTCGTCACGCTCGCGGTCATCGCGCGTCGAAGCTTCCCCAGACTTCCTTCGACCGAGGCGAGCCAGCGGCTGAGCTTCACGCTCTTACGCGAACCAAAGGTGCGGGTGGCGGTGTTGTTGTTCATGGCCACGCAGGCACCGATTGGTGTCTTTGACGCGCTGTGGGATCGGTACCTCACCGACCTCGGTGGCACCAACACGACCGTCGGGTTGTCGTTCGCGCTCTTCGGGCTTCCCTACATCGCGCTCGCGTCGCGCGCGGGACGATTCGCCGACAAGCGAAATCCGGTGAAGCTCGCGATGGCCGCACTCGTCATCGTGTCGCCGTTCCTCGCACTGTATGGACTCGTCGAAGTGTTGTGGTTCGTCGTCTGGCTCAACTTCGCCGAAGGCATCGTGCAGGCGATGACGTACCCGGCGGTCAATGCAACGATTGCGAATTCCGCCCCGCACGGACGCGCGGCTGCCGTACAGGGACTTGCGGGAGCATCGGGGCTGCTCGTCGCGCTGACCATGTCGGTGGCGATGCCACCCGTCTACGGCGCGTTCGGTTCGGGCGCGACGTTCACGATCGTGGCATTGCTGATGCTGACGTGCACTGGACTCGCTGCCCTACAGCACCGTCACGTCACGACCAACACTGCATAAGACCGCGCCCTCGCGATCGAAACAGCGTTCCTAGACTGAATACATGAGTATCGGACAGCGTCCAGTCCTTGCTCACTTCGATGCGCGCACCGACTCATTCGACAGCATCTGGGAGGCGTTCTCGCGCGACGGGGCGGCGATCGTCCACCACATGCTGGAACCGAGACGCTTGCTCGACTGCGCGAAGAGCTCGCCGCGACGACACGCTCGACGTCCGCCGGCACCAAGTCGACGGACTCCATGGTGCAGAAGTTCTGGGGCTCCCAGACCAAGCGCTTTACGCGACTCGCATCACGTTCAAAGACCTTCCGCGACGACGTCCTCGTCCATCCGATCCTGCGACAGGTTGCCGACCGTGAAATCCTTCCCCACTGTGCGGCGTATTGGATGAACACTGGCCAAGTGATGGTCATCGGACCGGGGCAGTCTGCGCAATGGCTGCATCGCGACGCCGACAACTGGCCACTCGTCCTTGGACCACATGAGCGACCCGTCACGGTCTCGTGCATGTTCGCACTCACCGAGTTCACCGCCGAAGCGGGAGCAACGAGAGTGGTTCCGGGCAGTCACCGTTGGGACGACTTCAGCCGCGTGCCAAACCCCGACGAAGTCATCCAAGCAGTCATGCCAGCGGGAAGCGCATTGATCTATTCAGGGACGGTGCTCCATGGCGGTGGCGAGAACACCACCGCAGACTTGTGGCGCGAAGGCATGCACCTGTCGTATCTCGTCGGTTGGTTGACACCAGAGGAAGCGGGCTGCCTCGGAATGTCGGAGGAAGTCGCGCGCACACTCAGGCCGCTCCAGCAACAACTGCTCGGCTGGCGTTGCTACGACGGTGACATGGCGGCGGCTCGACTGTGGACGCTCGATTACGAGGACATCCCCGTTGCACTCGACTGGAACAAGGAGGCATCGTCATGACGACGAGCGACATCCGCGGGTTACGCACGAGTTTCACACGCGAGGAATACGTCTCCGACGAGCACTTCGCCCGCGAGATGGAGAGCGTCTACGGCTCGACCTGGTGCTTCGCAGGACTCAGCCAGGAGTTGACTCACGTCGGCGATCGACTCGTTGCCGAGGTCGGAAGCGAGAGCATCCTCATCGTGCGCAATCGCGAAGGGGAACTCCGCGCCTACTACAACGTGTGCCAGCACCGCGGTTCGCAGCTGTGCGACGAGAGCGGATCCGGCCATGGCGCGGCCATCACCTGCCCGTATCACGCGTGGAGTTACTCACTCGACGGCAAGCTCGTCTCGGCGATCCACCACGCCAAAGAGGACTTCGACCGCGAATGCATCGCGCTCACGAGCGTGCGGGTGGACGAGTGGCAGGGTTGCATCTTCGTGTGTCTGAGCGAGACCGCGCCATCACTCATCGACTCCCTCGAACACCTCTACTCGGCGCCGCGATCCCTCGAACGTTTCGACCTCGGCTCCCTCGTGCGAGCTCACCACACGGTGGACGAAGCACAGTGCAATTGGAAGGTGCTCGCGGAGAACTACTCCGAGTGTCTGCACTGCTCCGTCGTCCATCCCGAGTTCTGCGACCTCGTACCCGTGTACAAGACGGGCCGCACGATCGAAAGCGACCGCGAGGACTGGGCCGCACGGCTGAAGACCGGTGCATCGGCGATCTCTTTCGATGCCACCTCGTCGCTCCCGATGATTCCAGGCATGACCGAACCGCTCGTCTACGGCGCGTTCGTGTATCCCAACATGCTGATCGACGTGATGCCCACCTGTGTGGCCCTCACCCGCTACGTCCCGCGCTCGGCGTCGCACACCACCGTGCACACCGACTATCTCTTCCCCAAGGAAACACTCGAGGACCCGTCGGTCGACCTCACGCCGACGCTGTCGTTCAATGACCTCGTGAACCAGCAGGACATCGCTGTCTCCGAGCGCGTTCAGCGGGGCGTCAGCTCAAAATCGTTCGTTCGCGCCCACCACACCGGCATGGAGAAGTACGCGCAACAGTTCGTCAAGCGCTATCGCACCGACGTCAACTAGTTGTAGCTACCGACGGCGAAGTCGGCCGAGTGCGATCGCTGACTTCGGCGAGCGCCCGACCGAATCGATCCATGTTGTCGATCCATTGGTCGGCATGCGTGCGATCATGAGCAACCGACATCGTGATCGACTCGCTCTTTCCCCACGGTGGGAGGAACACCCCGCCGTTGAACTGGGTGAGGAAGTGCAGGTGCGACACGGCGGTGTTGAAGCCGAGGAACTGGCGATAGTTCTTCGCAATCTCACCGCTGAACACGACGCAGACCTTGAACCCGTAGTGATGGCCATATGCCGCATGTCCGTGTGAGCGGAGCACCTCGAGTGATTGCTGCAAGACGTACGAGCCGACGTCGTCGGCGTGCGCGTATGCCTCTTCGGTGAGCACTTCGGTGAGCGTCGCCACCGCAGCTGCCATCGTCATTGGATTGCCATTGAACGTGCCGATCTGGTTGTAGCGCCCGTCCTCGATGAGAGCCATCACCTCTTCGGTTCCACCGATCGCCCCACACGGCACGCCACCGCCGAGAGCCTTGGCGAGACACACGAGATCGGGCGTGACGCCGAAGAGCCGCGTTGCGCCACCGCGATGCACGACGAGACCGGTCTTCACTTCATCGAAGGTGAGCAACGCCCCGTGACGATGCACGATGTCGCGGACTCCCTCGAGATAACCGGTTCGGGAACGATGATGCCCGCGTTCATCATCATCGGCTCCATGATCATTCCCGCGATCTGACCTGGATGTTCGGCAAACACCTGCTCGAGTGCCGCGAGGTCGTTGAACGGCACGATTCGCACGAGATCGGCCACCGCCTGCGGCACTCCCTCACCGGGCGTACGAGTCGGATTGTGCGCGGGGCCGAGCTGATCGACCGAGCGGAAGATCGACACGAGCACGGAGTCGTGATGGCCGTTGTAGCCACCCTCGATCTTGACGATGAGATCACGACCGGTCGCCGCGCGCATGAGGTGGATTGCATCCATCGTGGCCTCAGAGCCGGAGTTGTTGAAGCGCCACTTCGGAAGTCCGAATCGCTGCGCGAGCAGTTCAGCCACCGTGACGATGTCGGGTGACGGCTGCGCGAAGTGCGTTCCCTTGGTGACGCGATCCTGCACCGCCCGAACGATCGCGGGATTGGCATGACCGACGATGTTGGCGCCATACCCAGCGTGGAAGTCGATGTACTTGTTGCCGTCAACGTCCCAGACGTAGGCACCCTCGCCTCGTTCGACCCAGATCGGCACGGGTCGAGAACTCGCCCAACTGGAGGCGACGCCACCCGGGATGAATTCCGAGGCCCTGGCGTGGTGTTTCACGGATCCGGGAATTCGAGCGAGAAGTGCCGCCTCTTCGCTCGCGATTCGTTTGTCCAGTTCGTTCACCAGGAATAAGGTACACCCATGCAACGACGCGACTTCCTTCGCACACTGCTGGCCACAACTGGAGGACTCGCGATTGCGCCAAGCGTGCTCGCCGCTTGCGGTTCCACGTCGAGTTCCAGTGGGGCACTCGTCATCGGTACTCCGCAGAACCCGGTCACACTCCCATCGACCGGCGAGGCAATCGCCGATGGTCTCGCCAACGAAGGCGGGACGATGGAAATCCTCAACTGGGCCGATTACACCAATCCTGAAGTGATTGCGGACTTCGAAAAGGCCTTTGGCGTCACGGTCAAGCAGACCATCTACGACAACGAAGATGCCGCCATCGCCAAACTGCGCAATGGCACGCTCAAGCCCGACTTGATCATCGGTTTCACGGATACCGCCCTTGCGCGCATCGTCGCCGGCGATCTCGTGCAACCGCTCAATCAGACCTACATCCCAAATCGGACGAACCTTCTGTCGGGGCTCCAGAATCCGTATTACGACCAGGGCTCGCAATACACGATGGCCCAGTTCATCTATGGCAACGGCATCGGCTTCCGGTCGGACCGCGTCGATCCCGCACAGGTTGCCGCAGAGGGTTACGACTCGATGTGGAACTCGTCCTACAAAGGCAAGCTCGCCGTCGTCGACTCCTACCGCGACACGATCTCGCTTGCACTCTTGCAAGCCGGTGTCACCGATGTGAACACCTCCGATGCGGACGTGCTCGCGGCAGCACAAGAGAATCTCATTCGCCTGCGCGAGGCAACGAGCCCGAAGGTCGACATCGTGAGCTACACGGAGATTCCCGCGGGCAATCGCGACATCGCCTACATGTGGGGCGGAGATGCACTCGCGATGCCGTTCTTCCTCGCGGAGGGAACCTCGCCCGACGTGCTCGGCTTCTGGTACCCGAAGGACACGATCACCGCGAACGATTTCTTCTGCATCCCGAAGGCATCCGCCACGCCGGTCGCCGCGCACCAGTTCATCAACTACCTGCTCGACGTCGAGGTGGCGATCAAGAACCAGACCTACGTCGGTTACCAACCCGCCCTCACCGAGGTGACCGTCGAGGCGATGCTCTCCTCTGGCGGCATCGTCGAGAGCGTCGCCGATGCAGTCGTCACCCAAGAGCGATACGAAGCGGGCGCACGACTCGTCAGCCTCGAACCAGAAGTTGACGCCTGTGGAACGACGTGTGGACCACGTTCACCGCTGGCTAATCCGATGAGTTCGCGCAACCGACTCTGGGTTGCACTCACCGCGCCCGGCGTCGCCTGGCTCGCAGTCTTCTTCGCTCTCCCGTTCTACGCCGTTGCCTGCGTCGCATTCGGATCGATCGACCCGATCTTCCGCGACGCCGTTCCGCAATGGAATCCACTCAACTGGGACTTCACTCAGGCCTTGAATGTGCTGGACAGCATCGTCTCTGGCCCACTGCGCGGCGTCGTCACGCGCACCCTCGTCTACGTCGTGATCGCCATGGCGACATCGTTCGCACTCGGCTTTCCGATCGCGTACTACCTCGCCCGGCACGCCGGCAAGCGACGCCTCATGCTCCTCACCCTCATCGTCTTGCCGTTTTGGGTCAATTATCTGATGCGAATGTTGGCCTGGGTGAACTTGCTCAGCCCGAGCGGATTCGCCCAGCGAGCACTCTCGTTCTTCGGCATCAACTACAACTGGCTCGATGGCTCCCCGATCACCGTCATCCTCGGCCTCGTCTATGGGTACGTGCCGTTCCTGATCTTGCCGCTGTACGCAACCCTTGAGCGCATCGACTGGCGACTCGTGGATGCCGCACGTGACCTGGGCGCCACGTCTCGACAGGCCTTCCGCCTCGTCACCGTGCCGCTTGCCTCTGCGGGTCTCGTCGCGGCAGGCATCCTGATCGCTCTCCCGATGTTCGGTGACTACTACACGAACGACCTCCTCTCACGCTCGCCAAACACCGAGATGCTCGGCAATCAAATCGACTTCTACATCAACAACTCGAGCGAGCCCCAGAACGGCGCCGTGCTCGTGATGTTCCTCTCGGGAATGCTGCTCATCGGCCTGTCGTGGTACCTACGCAACACTGCGCGAATCGGACGCGAGCGGGTGCGGTGATGAAGCGAAGATTCGCCTCTTGCCGGCACTCGTGTGGGGCTATGTCATCTGGAGCTTGCTCCCCGTCGTCATTGCGGTTGCCTTCTCGTTCAACGACGGGCGCAGTCGTTCGGTGTGGCAGGGGTTCTCGTTCCGCTGGTGGTTCGGCGATCCGTACGGCTCGGTGTTCCACGACGCGGCAATGCGACAGAGCATCGTGAACTCACTCGTGCTCGCGATCTCCACGATGGTCATCGTCGTTCCACTCGGCATCACCCTCGCGATCGGGGCGCACCGCATTCGCGGCAAGAGCTCAACTGCGGTGCAGGGACTCACCTCCGTGCCACTCGTGACACCGGAGATCGTCGTCGGTGCCGCACTCCTCATCACCTTCACGCGGCTGCTGAGCGGAATCCCCCTCGGCTACCCGGCACAGGTCCTCGGCAACGTCACGTTCTCGGTGGCGAGCGTCGTCGTCATCGTGCGCGCGCGATTGGTCTCGATCGGATCGAGCTTCGAAGATGCTGCGCGCGACCTCGGTGCAACACGCTTGCAGGCCGTGCGCTTCGTGCTGATGCCAATGCTGTGGCCATCGATCATGGCGAGCCTCGTCGTGGTCTTCGCCACCGTCATCGACGACTTCGTGATCACGAGCTTCCTCTCCGCTGGTGTGGACTCACAAACCGTCCCGTTGCGGATCTACTCCTCGGTTCGAGGCGGTGCGACGCCCGCTCTGAACGCCTTGGCGACGCTCCTCATCCTCACCACGCTCGGTGCGCTCACCCTCGGACTCGCGGGCATGTCGGTCTGGAAGAAGCGCCACGGCGAACCGGGCGGCATGCGCAACGCGCTTGCCGACATCACCCGAATGGGTGACTAGTTCTTGGCCAAGACGCGCACGGCGTCAGGCAGCACTTCGATCGTCGTCGCCTGACCATCGCTCAGTGCACGTGAACGCTCGTCGTTCGGCACCTCGGCCACGAGCGTCGCCGATCCGACGCTCAACGTCACTCGGAGAGTCGAGCCAGCGAACGTGACGCGACCGATCGTCGCTGGCGTGGAACCCGTGCCCACGTGAATGCGCTCGGGTCGGATCATCACCGTGGTGGTCCCGCATGGTTCGCCTCTGGCGCAGCAAAGC
>RFNE01000226.1 GCA_009927375.1 Actinomycetota bacterium
TCCGTTCCTGTCTGCCGAGTGGATCGCCGCGGCTCGCGAGATCCGCGAGAAGTACGCAGACGACGCGCCGCGCATCGACATCCCGATCCGCATGAACCAGGTAGTCACCAAGGTTCCATTCGGTGATGGAACGATCAAGAGCCACCTCGACACGTCATCCGGCATCCTCGTCATGGACCTCGGACACCTCGAGAATCCCGATCTCACGGTGACGACGGACTACGAGACTGCGCGACACATCTTCTTGATGCGCGACCCACAACTCGGAATGCAGGCGTTCCTCTCCGGCAAGGTGCGCATCGACGGCGACATGACCAAGATGATGCTCATGCAGACTGCGATGCCCCAGACGGATCTCGCCGATCAGGTTGCCGCCGAAATCATGGCGATCACGTCCGAATTCGCCTAAGCGCGCGGCGAGCGCACCATTCGCGCAGTGATGACTGCGCCGACTGCTGCAATGACTCCGACGTACAGCCCGTAGCTGTAGCTCTGCACCGCACCGCTCGACTCGGTGATGTCGTGCACCGCGATCATCAGCGCACCGCCGAGCACCGCACCCATCTGCGACATCAACTGCTGCATCGCGCTCGCCACGCCCATGTTCGCCGTCTCGACCGACGCGGACAACAGTGCCATCAGCGATGGAGCCGCAATGCCCATCCCGAAGCCGGTGAGTCCGAGCCCGGCAATGATCACCCAGTCACTCACGCCGACGTCGATCGTGGTCAGGATCACCATCGCGACGACGATCGTCACCGCTCCCCACATCCCGGTATTGCGCTCGCCCAGACGTCCGACGATGTATCCAGCCATCGGTGCGATGAGCGAGAACACGAGTGGTCGCGAGATGACGAGCCAGCCGATGTGCCCCGGGGTGAAGCCGAGTGCGTTCTCCAACATCTGCGGCACGAGGAGGAAGCTCCCCATGTAGGCGACGTTCATCAATCCCACCGTCACGACGGGAAACGCGACGTTGCGCATCCGCAGCCACTTCACCGGCATCAACGCGTTCTCCACGCGGGACTCGATGCGATAGAAGAGCCACAGCGCGGCAACTCCGAGCACGCCAGCGGCGATCGTCGGTGCACTCGCCCATCCCCATGAGTTACCGCGATTGATCGTGAGCAGCACGAGTACCGCACCGGTTCCGAGGGTGACCGAGCCCTTCACGTCGAAGCGCACGTCACGTTGGCGCTCGGTATCGGGCAGGAGCTTCTGGGATATCGCCGCACCCAACAGACACAGGGGCACCTGAACGAGGAAGATGATTCGCCAGCCGAATGCCTCGACGAGCGGTGTGCCGGCGACGACGCCGATCACCGGCGCACCAGCGGTCACGAAGCTCCACACGCCGAGCGGTCGCACGCGTTCGTCGTCGTCGAACAACCGATTGATGTACGCCATCGCCGCGGGACCGGTCGCCGAACCCGACGCGGCGGACAGTGTGCGCAGGATGATGAGCGACAGCGCATTCCATGCGAACGCACTCCCCAACGCAAAGATGGCAGCGCCGACCAGTCCGAAGACGAACAACCGCTTGTGCCCCCACAAGTCGCCGGCCTTACCGAAAGCGGGCCCCACTACGCCGAAGGCGAGCAACGGTCCCGTGATCACCCAACTCATCACGGAGACACTCGTGCCGACGTCGTCGGCGACGGTCTTCAGGCTGACGACGAGCAGG
Organism: Actinomycetota bacterium; assembly: GCA_009927375.1. Lineage (GTDB taxonomy): Bacteria > Actinomycetota > Acidimicrobiia > Acidimicrobiales > Ilumatobacteraceae > UBA3006. Next base: position 1,685 of record RFNE01000226.1, read on the forward strand.
GTGATCGTGAAGCTCACCGTGAACACACTTGCGAGAAGGACGAGAAGCGTCGCCTTGCGATGCGTCATCGAGACACGACGCGTCACCGTGCGGCGCAAGAGCCGCGACCATGGGATGACGGAGATCTCATCCACGCCGCCCGAGTCGATGATCCCGAGTTCTTGGTGCGACGGCGGATGCAGTTGCTCTTCGTCGCTCACGACATCAACGGTAGTTGCCGCCTCCGCGGCGATGCTTCGTCCTACGGGAAGACGAGGTCGATGGTCGACCCACGGGGAATCTCGTCACCGTTGCCGACCTCTTGCCCACCAACGAGCGCCTTGCGCAACTTGTTCTGTTGGCGGCCTGTGACTTTCCCCACAACGAATCCCGCCTCGGTGAGACGCGGTTCGACGATCGAGATGTTGTTGCCGATGATGTTCGGCAATGCGACGAGATCCGGTCCGAGCGAGATCGAGTACGCGACCTGCGAATCACGCGCGACCTTCTCACCCGGCGGCGGCGACTGGGCTCCGATCAATCCCTGTGCAGCGGCATTGCTCTTCGACGGCGGAGTCTCGAGCAACGTCAGTCGCAATTCGGCGAGTGCGGCCTGGGCCTGCTCGAGTGTCATGCCGACGATGAGCGGCACGTCGCGCATCGCGGGGCCGTTCGAGACTGTCACGTCGATGCCCGTCCCGCGCAACACCTCACCGCCCGCGACGATGCTCGGTTGTTCCGGAACGACCCATGAAATGACGGCGCCCGCGGGAATGTCCTCGTTGTCCGCTCGCACGACATTCGGTACGAGCCCGAGCGTCTCGAGTTGGGCGATCGCGTCAGCTTCGGGCACGCCCGTGAGATCCGGCAAGGTGGCGAGCGGCTCGCCCTCGGACACGAACATCGTGAGCGTCGAGCCCTCCGCCAGGTCGGCTCCCGCTTCTGGGTCGGTGCCGAGCACGGTTCCCGCGGCAGATCCCTCGCTGCGCTGGGCGGTGACGACGACGTTCCACTTGAACGGCGCGAGCACGTTCAGTGCCTCGGCCTGCTGCATCCCCGCGACGTCGGGCACGACGTGCGACGTGGTGAACAAGGTCTGGAACGCCAGCACACCGGCGACGGTGACCGCAATCAACACGCCGATCATCCACACCGTGCGGTGCGCTTGACCTCGGTCGGCGAGGCAATGACGAGCGGCTGCGAACCCGTGTCGTCGGCGATCGTGACGCCGGACGGAGTCGATACGACGGTCACCGGCTTGTCTACGGCAGCGGCTTCATCGAACACTGGTCGCTGCAGTTCGCCGGTGCGTTCCTGTTCGCGCTGTTCGATCACTTCTTCGAAGCGCTTCGCCTGCAACGTCTCGATCGGCTCTGGAAGCGGCAACTTGCCCGCGATCGCGGCCAGTGCCTGACCGAACTCGAGTGCACTCGAACGATCCTCCGGCGCTGGTCGCGCTGCGCGCTCGAGTGGAGCGGCGATCGGACCGAGATCTGCCGACACCGGGAGCAACGCGTCCACGCGTGCAGCGAGCGTGCTCGCGACGGTGTCGCTGGCGAACGGAACCGATCCGGTGACGAGTTCGAGGAGGGTGAGCGAGAGCGAATAGATGTCGCTCTTGGCATCCGCAACGCCGCCGACTGCGACCTCTGGTGCCACGTAGAAACTTTGCTCGAGGCTCATCGACTCGGGCGTCGTCGCGCGCTTCTGACCGAGACCTGCAAGGCGCACGCGACCGTCGTCACCGAGGAAGATGTTGGCGGGTCGCACGTCTCCGTGCACCCAGCCTTTCGAATGGATCATGTGCAAGGCGCGGCACACGTCGAGTCCGACGACGAGCGCTTGGGACGCGCTCAGTCGGCGACCACGGTCGAGGAACTCGCGTAGCGTTCCTCCCGGATAGTGCTCGACCACCGTGAACACGTGCAGGAGTCCGCCGACGACCTCGGTACCCCAGTCGACGATGCGGGCGATCGCCGGATGGTGCATCGCGGCCAACATCTGCGTCTGGCGCTTGAACAACTCTGCAGCATCCCCCGCCGACAACACGCCAGCATCGAGGTCGATGAGCGACTCAGCGGTTGCCACCCGCACGACGAGCTGCGACCCGTCACGATCATCGACTGCGTCGTAGACGCGCGAGGACGACGAGGATCCAGGCCTGAGTGTGGTGAGGCGATATCGGCGGGCCAGATGGGCTCCGACCAACAGGTCGTGATCTGCCATGAGTGACATAAACCTAGCGGGCAAACACCACCCCACGAATACCCATGACACCGCTCAATCGGCGAGAATATGAGGGTGAACAAATCCCCTCGCAAGCGCATCGATACAAAGATGTTGCTCGCGAGCATGGGCATCTCGTTCGGACTCGTGCTCTTCATCATGGGTGCACGTGTCGGTCTCACCGGCAAGGACGCGTCGAACCTTCCCGATGCGATCGAGGGCATCTCTCCCGGTGACAACGAACGGGTGCTGCGACAGTCACAGGTGATCGTCGACTTCGTCGACGGCTACGAAGCGACGCTCTACATCGATGGAATCGAAATGCCGACGACCGCCTGGACGAGCTCGTCACGTCAGGCACCGCTCCCGCACCTGGCGCGCAGATCGACCTCCCCCCGACGGCGATCTACGACCCGGGCAACTTCACGATCAGCTTCCTCCCGCAAGAAGGTGCAGCGATCACCGAACTGAAGCAGGGAAAGCACACCGGCAAGGTGAAGTTCTGGCCGACCAAGAACCCGGATCAGATCCGGGTCTACTCCTGGACCTTCTACACCGACTAGTCGCCGACGAGTTCGCGGTATTGCTCCGCGGTGAGCAGCTGCTCGAGGGTCTCCTCATACGACATCATCACGTCATACAGCCAGCCCGAACCATACGGGTCGGTGTTCAAGAGTCCCGGTGAGTCTGCGAGTCGCTCGTTGACGCCGACGACCGATCCGGAAATCGGCGCGTACACGTCGCTCACGCTCTTGGAGCTCTCCACCTCCGCCACCGTCTGACCCGCGCCGATCGAATCTCCCACCTGCGGCAACTTGGCGAACACGATCTCGCCGAGCGCGTCTTGGTGATGATCGGTGATACCGACTCGAGCTTGCTCGCCATCCACCAACACCCACAGGTGCTCACGCGAGTACCGAAGATCAGATGGGATGCGCATCAGTGGGTCGATTCTTCCATGACCGGCAGTCGACGCATCGGCAAGGACAACGTGAATCGGGAACCCTCACCAAGTGTGGACTCCACGCTCACGTCCCCACCGTGCAACAAGGCGATGTGGCGCACGATGGCAAGGCCGAGTCCGGTGCCACCCGTCGATCGGCTGCGGGCATCGTCCACACGATAGAAACGCTCGAAGACTCGTGAGAGGTGTTCCTCGCTGATACCGGGCCCGTTGTCGGCGACCACGATCTTCACGTGGTCCTCCAGCACCTCGATCGAAATCTTCACGATCGAGCCGTTCGGACTGAACTTGATCGCGTTGTCGAGCAGATTGCCGACGGCCGACACCAACTGGGCGCGGTCCGCCACGATCACCACCTCGGGATAGTTCTCGATCGAGATCATCACCGACTTGGCGAGTGCAGCAGAGCGCAAGCGCCAGTCGCCTCCTCGATCACCTTGACGAGGTCGACCTCCTGGGTGTTGGCGAGTCCGTCGAATTCGATTCGCGCGAGCTCGAGCAGGTCCCCGACGGTGTCGTTCAGTCGCGTCACTTCGGTGAAGATCACCGAGGCCATACGCGCAACGTCAGTGTCCTCGGTTGCGGCCATCAGGTTCTCCGCCATCAGCGACACCGCGCCGATCGGGGTGCGCAGCTCATGGCTGATGTTGGCGACGAAATCAGTTCTGACGCGGTCCGTCATCGCTTGCTTGGTGACGTCGTACACGATGACCGCACCACCACCGTCGGTCAATGGCGTTCCCACCATCTCGAACATGCGAACTGCGGGCTCGCCGAACTCCACGTGTTCCTCGCGCGACTCCCCCGACAACGCCGAGGCGACGAGCGCATCGACGTGCTGACTGAATCGATCGAAGTCCACGGAACCCTGGGCAAGTAAGCCGTCGAATGCAGTGTTCGACCAGCGGCCTTCGCCGTCCTTGGACACGATCACCACACCCATCGGCAGGGCGTTCATGGCAAGTCGCATCTGTTCCAGCGACAGCTGAGACCGTGCGGCGGCGGCATTCTCATCGACTGCGACGACAGCACGCTTGCGACGAAAGAAAGCCACGTCCCAAGACTACGCAGTGCGTCACACGCGCACACTGCGCAGGAGAGCATTCATTGACGACATCATCGACCGCTTGCTGTTTTCCTGACGCTACGGAACGAGTCCCGTCTCGAGCAGTCGCTCGAATTCGCCGGCCTGCACGACGGGAACACCAAGTTCGGTCGCCTTGGTGATCTTCGATGCACCTGGTGCTTCTCCGACAACCACACAGAACGTCTTTGCGCTCACCGATCC
>RFNE01000069.1 GCA_009927375.1 Actinomycetota bacterium
ACCGAGATCTTCATCGCACTCCTCGGCAAGCGCTTCGGGATCCGACCGAAGGGGTGGAAGACCGAAGCCGGTGAATTCTCCGACAACCAGCCGCGCAGCGTTGCCGACATCCATTCCCCGCCACCTTGCTCAAGGTGCGCGGTTACAAGAAGATGCAGAAGGCGAACGACCTGGACAAAAAAGATCGGCCGCTTCGTTAGGGTGCGTCCATGACCACGCTCGTCACCGGAGGCGCCGGGTACATCGGCTCGCACACGGTGCGACTGTTGACCAGCCAGGGTCGCGACGTCGTCGTGCTCGACTCACTCGAACTCGGTGACCGCTCGCGTATTCCGGGTGTTCCCTTCGTCGAAGCCGACATCGCAGACGAGCGCGCGATCGAAAAGGCCTGCCGCAAGTACGGCGTGCAGGACGTCATCCACTTCGCCGCCTACAAGGCCGTCGGTGAATCGATGGAACAGCCGCTGCGCTACTACAACAACAACGTCGCCGGTTCGATCGCCCTCGTGCACGCACTCCTCGCCAACGGCGTCGAGCGCATCGTGTTCTCCTCCTCCGCGGCGGTGTACGGCAATCCCGACCACGTGCCGGTGAACGAAGACGCACCGTTGCGACCCGAGAGCGTGTACGCCGAGACCAAGGTGCACGTCGAGCGCTTCCTCACCTCGTGCAACGCGATCGGTCTGCGCTCGGTGTCGCTGCGCTATTTCAACGCGGCCGGTGCGAGCGCGGACTCCTCGATCGGCGAGAACTGGGACATGAGCCAGAACCTCATCCCGCTCGTCATGAAGGCGATCCTCGGTGCCTCGGGTCCAGTGCGTGTCTTCGGCAACGACTACCCCACGCCCGATGGGACCTGTCTGCGCGACTACATCCACGTCGAGGATCTCGCCAAGCGCACATCAACGCACTCGACTACCTCGCCACCGGTGGCAAGTCGATGGCGTGCAACGTCGGCACCGGTCAGGCGAGCTCGGTGCTCGACGTGCTGCGGATGGCAGAAGAAGTGAGCGGTCGCAGCGTGCCACACGAGATTGCGCCGCGACGCCCGGGAGACCCGTCGACGGTGTTCGCCGATCCGACGCTCGTGCGTGCAGTCCTCGGCTGGCGCGCCACGCACGACCTGCGTGAGATCGTCTCCAGCGCCTGGCGCTGGCACTCGAAGTAG
>RFNE01000067.1 GCA_009927375.1 Actinomycetota bacterium
TTACTTCGACTTCGGGAGCGTGATTGTCACGCGCAAACCGCCGAGCGTGCTTTCAGGAACTGAATCGAACCACCGTGTTGGCGCACGATCGACTGGATGATGGGCAGCCCCAGCCCAGATCCACCTGCGTTTCGGTTTCGCTCAGAGGCGAACCGCACGACACCGTGATTGACACGTTCGAGCGTCTCTGGAGCCATTCCACTCCCTCCGTCGTCACATGTCAGCGTCGCCGTGGCGGAATCTTCCGTGATTGTCACGACGACACGAGCGGTTGAGGGGGTGTGTCGTTGGACATTCGCAATGATGTTGGCGACGAGTCTTTCGAGTTGCTCGTGGTAGCCAACTACCAGGACTGAATCTGGCCCCTCCAAGGTGACGTGACGACTCGGCTCCTGAAGCCGCAGGTCATCGATCCGAGTTCGCACGAGTTCTGCAAGGTCGACGGGTAGCGCCTGCTCACGGGGCGCCTCGTTCAGTTCGGCGAGAAGGAGGAGGTCGTTCAGCAAGCGTGTCATGCGCTTCGTTTCACCATCGAGGCGACTGAGCGCCCGGTCGCGAACCTCATCGTCGATGTGCTCATTGCGCTGCAAGATCTCGACATAGCCGCGAATGACGGTGAGCGGGGTACGCAATTCGTGCGCGGTGTCTCCGAGGAACTCTCTCATTCGGCGCTCAGACTCGACACGTGACTCCATCGCTGCACTCAGTTCACCGATCATCAAGTCGAGCGATTCATCGAGCTCGAGAATCTCGAGCGGTGCGGTTTGGCGCACGCGATCGCGGACGAACGTGCCGGTGGCAATCTTGCGGGCCGAGTCGATCAGCTCGCCGAGCGGTCTGAATTGTCGGGCGATCAGCCAAGCGACGATTGCTGCAAGGAAGAGAGCAATCGCAACCGACGCTCCGAGGGCGAGTTCGAGTGTGCTGCGGTAGCGCGATTCGATCTCCTCGACCGACGATGCGATTGCGAGCCAACTGCCATCTCCGAGGTCGACCGTCGCGACACGGACGACACCGCCATCGGTCGACCTTGAGCTCGGAGATTTCTGGGCATCGATGATTTCCGTAGCCGCAAGTTCCGGCATGAGTGACGTTCCATTTGACGAGAACTGCGTCACGAGGGGGATGGGTGCACTGTCTTCGAAGACCAGTGATGCCGCGACGGGAAACGGACTTCGCTGGGCGATCTCGACGATGCCGAACGGATCGTTCGGTGACGTTGCTTCGAGGGCCGTGATGGACTCGATGAGCGCGTCATCGACATCGGAGATCGAGTCATTCCTCGTGATCAGTGCTGTCGACCAGCCGATTGCTGTTCCGCCGATGACGAGGCCACTTGCGGTGATGAGCGCGATGCGGTGCTGAGCCTCATCGTGGTTCTCGCAATGAGAACCCGACGCCACGAACGGTCTTGATGTAGTCGGGTCCATTCGGACCGAGCTTTCGACGCAAGTACGAGATGAAGGTTTCGACCACCGTCGTACCGGAGTCGAAGTCGATTCCCCACACCGCATCCAGGATCTGCTCGCGAGACAGGACGCGTCCCTGATTCTCGATCAGGTATTCGAGCAGACGAAACTCCGTAGGGGAAAGCTCGATCGTTTCGTTGTCCATCGTCACGAGGTGTCGGTCTCGATCGACGGTGAGTCCCGCGCAACGAAGCACGTCCGCAGTGGGAGCACTCGAGCGGCGGAGTACCGCTGCGATGCGCATCAACAACTCTTCGAGCCCGAACGGCTTGGTGACGTAGTCATCGGCGCCAACGCGGAAGCCTTGCACCACGTCGTTCCGGTCGTGTCGGGCGGTGAGCAGAATCACCGGAGTGTGATCGTTCTGTGCCCTCATTCGGCGAAGGACGTCGAAACCGGTCATCTTTGGCATGTTCACGTCGAGGACGACGAGTGCGATTCGCTCACGTCGCAGTGTTTCGAGAGCGGATTCTCCGTTCGACGATCGCGTGGTCGCATATCCAGCGAGATGGAGGGCATCTTCGACGGTGTCGCAGATTGCCGGATCGTCATCAACGACGAGGATCGGACCAGTCATCACTCAGCAAACTACCCAACGATGCTCACTTCTCAGGGAAGTCCCGTGTGATTCACAGGATTCTCACAAGTTCCTTGGTTACGTTCATCTCACCCCAACAAAGGAGACTCTCATCATGAAGCGTTCCATCCGACCAGTCGCAGTGATCGTGGCCACCGCCACGCTCGGTCTGCTCAGCACATCTCCAGTTCTTGCCGACGACGCATCCGGCTCGACCACGACCACCGTCGTGTCGCCGAAGGCTGGCTCACGTGGTGAGGCAACGAAGGCCGTGATTGCAGCAATCCGTGAGTACCGCGCTGCGCTCAAGGAGTTCGTGAAGACCGCGAAGAAGGGTGCGACACCTGAATTCAAGGCCGCCGTGAAGG
>RFNE01000066.1 GCA_009927375.1 Actinomycetota bacterium
TGCTCGAGGGTGTCGACGATCTGGCTCGGCGGGTAACGACCGTCTTTGGTGAGCTCCATCACGTACGTCGGGTGGATGCCGTAGTTCGCCGACAGGAAGTAATAGAGGTTGGAGCCCCACTCGTGCTTGCGCTGCAGGTCGGTGAAGTCCCGTGCGACCAGATTGACGAGTTGTGAGACGTCGATCGAGCTACGGCCGAGGCGAACCAATTCGGGCGCGAGATATTCGGTGCGGACGTTTCCAGGACCACGGCCCATGCCGAGGACGGTGGCATCGGCCCACGTTGCTCCTGCGTCGACTGAGGCGAGCGTGCTCGCGAGTGCGTACGTCATGTTGTCGTGCAAGTGACAGCCAACCGGACCCTCGAAGCCCTCGAGCAGCGAGTGAATGATTGGTGGCAGGTCACTTGGTCGGAGACCACCGAATGAGTCGGCGATGTAGGCGACTTCGACGCCCATCGACTTGCACATGCGACCGAAGGTGACGATCTCTGCTGGAGTGCGGTCACTCACCTGCATCATGTTGAGCGCGACGCGGTAGCCGAGTCGGTGGAGTTCCTCGATCGCGGGAGCGAGTGGTTCCACTTCCTTGTACAGCGCGGCGAAGCGCACCATGTCGACGCGGCTGTTCGCCTTTGCGGCGAAGACCTGCGAATTGCTGCGACGGGGTCTGCTGCAGAGACGATGTCCTTGGCGTTCATCATCACCGCGACGGTGCGTTCGGGGGCAATGTTCAAACCAGAGAGGAACTCGTCGGTCGTGAATGCGGTCGGTCCGAGGTATCGGTCGGCGCCGAAGCGGCGGAAGCCCATCTCGATGACGTCCACACGGGCTCGCTCCATGGCGTCCACGTAACGGCGGATCAGGTCGGCCGAGTAGTCCCAGTCGTTGTAGTAGCCGCCGTCGCGCAGCGTGCAATCAACAAGGGTCACCTTCTGTGAAGAAGTCACTGGCCTCAATTCTACCGAGGTTGACGCGTCAGTTGCCGCAGGTCAGTTCGTTCTGGGGCACGACGAGATCGATGAGGTAGCCATCAACAGCCTTCGTGACGCAGGTATTCGCGCCGTAACCCGTGTGCTGGTTTGCACTCACCACGATGAGAATTCCTTGCTCGAGTTTCTTGGCCATCTTGCGCGTTGACTCGAGCGGGGTTGCCGCATCACCGGTGGTGCCGACGACGACGATCGGTCCTGCACCCTTGCCAGTGATCTCAACTTTCGGTGCCTGCGGTATCGGCCACAATGCACACGAGTAGCCGTAGGCGAAGTTCCCGCCAAGGCGAGGCGCAATGGCGACGAAATCATCGACATTCGAATTCACTTCCTCGACGCTCTTGGCACCGGGGTCGTCGAGGCACGAGATTGAGAGGAACGCTTCGAGCTCGTTGCCGTACGTGCCGTCGTCTTGTCGCTGGTAGTACTGGTCGTACAGGCTCAGCAGGCCCGAGCCGTCACCGAGCTGCGCGCTCTTGAGCGCTGCTTCGAGCTGTGGCCAGTAGAAGTCCGAGTACATCGCTTGGGCAATCGCGGTGTAGGCGACACCTTGAGTCACTGGAGTGCGATCGGACGACACGACGAGTGGATTCGCATCGAGATCCGCGATCAACTTGTCGAACGCTGCTTCCGCATTTCCCTTGTTGTGGAATTTGCACGCCACTCGCGCGCTGCACTGTTTAAGGAATGTGGTGAGTTGTTGCTCGAAACCCTTCGCTTGGCTCTTGCCTTCGTCGGTTGAAGTTGCATCGGGGTCGACGGCGCCATCGAGGACTGCCGCGCGGACGGTGTCGGGGAAGAGCGTTGCCCATGTCGCACCGAGCTCTGAGCCGTAGGAGAACCCGAGGTACGTGATCTTGTCTTCGCCGAGCGCGAGCCGGATGCTGTTCATGTCACGCGCACTTGCAGCTGTCGAGATGTACGGCAAGATTTCACCGGATCGCGCGAGGCATTCGTCGTTGAACTTCTGCGAGGCGTCGATCAGCGCTTGGATTTCTTCTTCGTTGTCGGGTGGTGAGTCGAGTCCGAAGTATTCGTCGTAGGTGTCCACGCAGTCGACGGCTGGCGTCGATTCACCGGTCCCACGCGGGTCCCACGCGATGATGTCGAAGCGCTCGAGGAGATCGGAGGAGAAGTAGTAGTAGGCATCGTCGGCAAGTGAGCTGCCACCAAAACCAGGACCACCAGGGTTCACCAGCAGTGATCCGATCCGCTTGGCGGGGTCCTCGAC
>RFNE01000350.1 GCA_009927375.1 Actinomycetota bacterium
AATCATCGGGCTGTTTCGTGGCATTCCACTGGTGCGTCACACCAACGCCAAGATCTTCGCCGTGCAGGCCGCGCTCGTCGTTGCGTTCTGGTACCTGGTAGCGCCATGGGGATACGTCGTGTTCTGGCTCGTGCCCTACCTCACGGTGTGGCGCGTCATGAACCGGCTGCGCTCGATCGCCGAACACGGCGGTCTGCGCGCCGACGACGATCGCCGCATCACGACGCACTCGGTACGACAAAGCCGACTCGCGAGTTTTCTCTTCGTGCCGTTCAACCTCGGCTGGCACATCGCGCACCACACCGACTCGGGAATCCCGTTCCGGTCGCTCCCGAAATATCACGCCGCATTGCGCACTTCGGGATTCGTCACGAACGACTACGAATACCCCAACTATCGGTCGCTGTGGCGAGCGCTTCGGGCAGGCTGAATTACCACTATCTGCGTAGTGCTAATTGGGGGAACCCCTGAATACACTGGGTCGCGTGACTGAACTGTTCCGCGTCGAGAACCTGCACGCCAAGCCCACCGAGGGCGATGCGGAGATCCTGCGCGGGTTCTCGCTCACGGTCAACGAGGGCGAAATCCACGCGATCATGGGCCCGAACGGCTGCGGCAAGTCGACGCTCGCGAACACGTTGCTCGCCTCCCCCGAGTATGAAGTCGTCTCGGGAACGATGCGCTTCAAGGGTGACGACATCGGCGAGTGGCCGACCGATGCGCGCGCCAAGGCCGGCATCTTCCTCGGCTTCCAATACCCCCAAGAGATCGCTGGTGTGTCGGTCATCCAGTTCCTCCGCCAGGCGCTCTCCGCACGCAAAGGCATCGACCTCTCGGTCCTCGAGTTGCGACTCTCGGCGATGGCATGGATGAAGCGTCTCGGCATGGACTCTGCATTCGTCGATCGCTATCTGAACGAAGGTTTCTCGGGTGGCGAGAAGAAGCGCAACGAGATCATGCAGATGGCGATCCTCGAGCCCGAGCTCGCGATCCTGGACGAGACCGATTCCGGTCTCGACATCGACGCGCTGCGCATCGTCGCCGCCGGCATCCGCGAGGTACGCAAGGAGCGCCCGTCGATGGGCTTCATTCTCATCACCCACTACCAGCGTCTGCTGGACGAGCTGCAGCCCGATCACGTGCACATCATGGTCGACGGTCGCATCGTGAAGTCGGGTGGGATGGAGATCGCCGCAGAGCTCGAGAAGTCGGGCTACGAGGCGTACAGAGACTGACGCGCCCATGTCGCTCGACGTCACCACGATTCGCAAGGACTTCCCCGTCCTTTCCGAGCGCATCAACGACAAGCCGCTCGTCTACCTCGACAGTGCGAACACCTCGCAGAAGCCGCGCGTCGTCATCGACGCACTCGCCGAGTTCATGGCAACGCAGAATGCGCCGATCAACCGCAGCGCGTATCACCTCGCAGCACAGGCCACCGAGCGCTTCGAGTCGACGCGAAGCAAGATCGCCGCGTTCATCAACGCGCCTCGTGCACACGAGATCATCTTCACCAAGAACGCGACCGAGTCACTGAACCTTGCGATCCTGTCGTGGGGTCGCGCGAACCTGAACTCCGGCGACGTCGTCGTGCTCACCCACATGGAACACCACGCCAACATCGTGCCGTGGCACATGCTCGTGGCCGAGCGCGGCATCGTGTTGCGCTGGATCCCGCTCACGAGCGACTTCCAACTCGACCTCACCGACCTCGATTCGATCCTTTCTGGTGCCAAGGTGTTGTCGTTCACTTCGATGTCGAACGTGCTCGGCACGATCAATCCAGTCGAGCGTCTGTGCGCCGCGGCCCACAAAGTCGGCGCACTCGCCATCGTCGATGCATGCCAGTCGGTGCCGCACCAGCCGACCGACGTGCAGGCGTGGGGCGCAGACCTCATCGCGTTCAGCTCGCACAAGATGTGCGGGCCGTCCGGCGTCGGCATCCTGTGGGGCCGCGAAGACTTGTTGAACGCGATGCCGCCGTTCCTCGGCGGCGGCAACATGATCGCCGACGTGCGCGTGGACGGTTTCACGACCGCCCCGCTGCCGAACAAGTTCGAAGCCGGCACGCCTGCCATCGCCGAGGTGATTGCCCTCGGCACCGCCGTCGACTACCTCACCGGTCTCGGCATGCACGAAGTGCGACGCCACGAGATCGAACTGTCGAGCTACGTGCTCGGGATGTTGAAGGGTCGCTTCGGTGATGACATCACGATCCACGGGCCGTCCAACCCAGAGGTCCGCGGCGCGACGTTCTCGTTCGCCTTCCGTGGCATCCACCCGCACGATTTGAGCCAGGTGCTCGACCAGCACAACGTGTGCGTGCGTGCGGGACACCACTGCGCAAAGCCACTCATGCGCCTGATCGGGGCGAACGCGACCGCTCGCGCGAGCTTCTACCTCTACAACACGACCGAAGAGGCCGACGCACTGGCCGACGCACTGGAGAGTGCGTCAGATATCTTCTGATCTCGACAAGGGAGCGACAATGGCCGGACTCGAAGACCTCTACCGCGAGATCATCCTCGACCATTACCGCACCCCCCGCAATCGCGGCGAGCTCGAGCCACCCGCAGTCTCTGCAGAGGGTCACAACCCGCTGTGCGGCGATGAGATCCGCATCTTCCTCGACGTGCGTGACGGCATCGTCACCGACGTGAAGTTCTCCGGGTCGGGTTGCTCGATCAGCCAGAGCTCGGCCTCGATGATGACGAGTGCGGTCAAGGGCAAGGACGTCGCCCAAGTGCGCGCCATCGTGCGCAAGTTCAAGAACATGATGACCGTCGAGGAAGACACCGAGACCCCGATCGACGAGTCGCTCACCCTCGGTGACCTCGAGGCGCTGCAAGGTGTCGTGAAGTTCCCCGTGCGCATCAAGTGTGCGACGCTCGGCTGGAACACGCTGCTCGATGCGCTCGATGCCGCAAAAGCCTGACGCCACGTCACGCGACGACAAGTGGTGTGCGCGCTGCGGGCGCGTGATCACCTGGCGATC
>RFNE01000064.1 GCA_009927375.1 Actinomycetota bacterium
GAAGTATCCCGTCCACCATTGCCTGCGGCACCGCCATAAGCCGTGATAGTGATCGAGGTGACGCCGGCGCCGATCGTCACCGTCGTCCCCGAGGTGTATGAAGAGTACGAATACGTCGTCGACGTCGTTCCGTCGTCAATGGTGATCTTGCCGGCATTGGAAGCGGTACTCGACGAACTGTCCACAGAAGCTCCGCCGCTGAAGTAATTCGCCTGGTTCAACGTTCCCGTGCCCGCGATGATGCCGTTGTACGTCAACGTCGTGTCGTTCTTGATTGCGAGGTACCCGTTGCCTGAGTCGACGCGGATTCCGCGGTTTGCGTTCAACGTAAACGAGGCATTCGTGCGCAGCGTTCCGCCGTTGAACACGAGGTGGCCCGCAGTCGGTGATCCTGGTGGCACTCCGAGTCCGCTGTCAGCGTTGATGGATACCGTTCCCGCGCTGATCGTCGTCGAACCGGTGAACGTGTTCACTGCCGGCAGATACAGCGTGCCGGTGCCACTCTTCGTCAGGGTCCCCGATCCGGTTGCGATCGGATCGAGGACCGAGAAGTTGCCCGATCCATCAAAGGTGAGGTTCGTGTTCGTTCCTGAGATTCCGGAGCCGGAGGAAACGTCGATTATCAATTCACCCGCATCACTCTGGAATTCGGCGGCCCCTGACAGCGTCAGTTGGGCGCTCACCGTGTTGGTACCAGATGTGTTGCGGATGGCGCCGACGTTTCCGTAACCCGATCCGGCGATCGTGATCGGTTCGCCGAGCGTGATCCCCCCGGAGATCGACAACGTCGCCCCCGAGTCGACCGTCGTAGCCCCACTCGTTGCACCGAGTGCGCTCGCATTCGACACTGCTAGGACACCGTTCGATACGGACGTCGACCCGCTGTAGGTGTTCGTGCCGGACAACGTGAGCGTGCCAGTTCCTGACTTGACGAGTGAACCTGTCCCCGAAATGACGCCGGAGAACTCGGACGACGAGGTTCCCGACGTGAGTGCCGCAGACCCGAGGGTGATTGAGCCCGAACCACCGATCGACTTGACGGTGTCGCTGAAGTCGGCCAGATCGAGGGTTCCTGACGCACCGATCGAGACGCCTGAGTTGTCCGACAACACGTTCGTCGAGCCAAGGCGGATTGTTCCCGCAGAGATGGTCGTCGACCCAGAATTCGTATTCGATCCCGATAACAGGAGTACGCCGGCGCCCAACTTGGTCACGTCGGCGCTCCCGGTCATCACGCCGCCGTAGGTGAGCGTCTTCGCCGAGTCAATGCTGATCGTTCCACCCGAAGAACTGAGTGTGATTCCTCTAGCCGTATCGAGCGTGAACGATTCGGTCGCGGTCAACGTTCCACCGGCTAACGAAATCGATGCAGCAGTCGTCGACCCGGGGACTGCTCCGAGGGATCGATCTTGTGGAATCGATACCGTTCCGGCCGAAATCGTCGTAGATCCTGCGTACGTGTTGGTCCCGGTGAGGCGCAACGTTCCACTCGAAATCTTGGTCAGGTTTCCCGCGCCATCTATTACGCCGTCGTAGGTGAGGGTCTTGCTACTCGACACATCAAAGGTGCCATGGGCCGATCCGAGGGTGATCCCGCGATTCGTTGCAATCGTCACGTCAAGTGTCGAAAGGAGCTTTCCACCGTCGATCGTGAGCTGACCGGAAGTGACCGAGCCCGGGACTGCACCAAGGTTGGTATCGGCCGAGATCGAGATCGAACCAGCATTGATCGTTGTCGTCCCGCTGTAGGTGTTTGACCCAGAGAGCGTGAGCACGCTCGACGAACCTGTGTCTTTCACGATTGCTCCTGCGCCGGAGACGACACCGGAGAGCGTCTGGTCGGCCGACGAGGAGTACCGCAACAGCGTCCCACTCGCGAGGCTGATTGCACCCGCGTACGAACCTGAGCCCAGTCGACCAGCTGATGCAATCTTCAGTTCGCCGGCCGCGACCGTGGTCGCTCCGGCGTACGTGCTCGACCCCGTCAGCGACAGCGTTCCCGAGTCTGCCTTCGTAATGTCAGCACCAACGCTCCCCGCGATGATTCCCGGATACGTCAACGTCGTCGTTGCGTCGACGTCGAACGTCGCGTCACTCGATCCGATGGCGATACCACGATTCGCCGACAACGTAAATGACGCAGTGGTGGTCAGCGTGCCACCGTTCACCACCAGGTGACTTGCGGTCGCCGAACCAGGAGCAGTGCCGAGGTTCGCATCGGCCCCGATCGACAACGTTCCACCGTTGATGGTCGTCGAACCCGTATAGGTGTTCGTTCCCGACAACGTGAGGGTTCCGGATCCGGTCTTCACCATCATTCCACCGCTGCCGCTGATCACTCCCGCAAAGGTCGTCGAGGTGTTCAGTCCGCCCGACGTCAACGTTCCTGCGCCGAGTGCGATTTGGCCAGTGCCGGATGCGGCAATCGATCCCACGGTCTCGGTGACACCGTTGACGTTCAACGTTCCCGAATCCCCGACGACAACGGGTGTGCTGTCCGACAGGGACCCGTTCGCTGTGAGCGTGATGGTGCCTGCAGAAATCGTCGTAGTACCCGAGTACGAGTTCGCTCCTCCGAGCGACAACGTTCCTGCACCAGTCTTCGTCAGATTCTTCGACGACCCCGCGATGATGCCGCCATAAGTGAGGGTCGTGCCGGATGCGACATCGATCGTGCCGTGTGATGCACCGAGTGTCACCCCGCGAGTGGTCGACATCGTGAGTGTGGCCGTCGACGCCAACGTTCCACCGTTCAAGAT
>RFNE01000278.1 GCA_009927375.1 Actinomycetota bacterium
CGCGTGTGCCACTCGCCCACCGGATTCGGCCTCAAGAATGCCTTCGGAACCTCGGCGGGAACCCAGGACTTCAAGTCGGTCGAGTACGCCGACGTCATCCTCCTCATCGGCGCGAACCCGACCGATGCCCACCCGGTGTTCGCCTCGCGCATGAAGAAGCGCTTGCGCGCTGGCGCGAAGTTGATCGTCGTCGACCCACGTCAGATCGACCTCGTACGTACCCCGCACGTCGAGGCCTCGCACTTCCTGCAGTTGCGCCCCGGCACGAACGTCGCGGTCATCAACTCCCTCGCCCACGTGATCGTGACCGAGGGTCTCCTCGACGAAGCCTTCGTCTCCGAGCGATGTGAGCCCGTCGAGTTCTCGGTGTGGCGCGAGTTCATCTCCCGTCCGGAAAATTCACCGGAGCAGATGGAGGCCCACACGGGCGTCCCCGCCGCAGAGGTCCGCGCGGCAGCGCGGTTGTATGCAACCGGCGGAAACGGCGCGATCTACTACGGACTCGGCGTGACCGAACACAGCCAGGGCTCGACGATGGTCATGGGCATGGCCAACCTCGCGATGGTCACCGGCAACCTCGGTCGCGACGGCGTTGGCGTGAACCCCTTGCGCGGGCAGAACAACGTGCAGGGCTCCTGCGACATGGGTTCGTTCCCACACGAACTGGCTGGCTATCGCCACGTGAGCGACGACGCCACGCGTGAGATGTTCCAGCAGCTGTGGGGCGCCACGATCCAGGAAGAGCCTGGTCTGCGCATCCCGAACATGTTGGATGCGGCACTCGACGGCACGTTCCGCGCGATCTTCGTGCAGGGCGAAGACATCGCCCAGTCGGATCCCAACACCGTGCACGTGCAGTCGGCACTGAAGGCGATGGACCTCGTGATCGTCCAGGACCTCTTCGTCAACGAGACCGCCAAGCTCGCGCACGTGTTCTTGCCCGGGACGTCGTTCCTCGAAAAGGACGGCACGTTCACCAACGCCGAGCGCCGCATCAACCGCGTTCGCCCTGCAATGCGTCCGCAGACCGGCAAGCACGAGTGGGAAGCCGTCTGCGATCTCGCCGAGGCGATGGGATTCGCGATGCGCTGGAACACTTCGAGCGAGATCATGGACGAGATCGCCAAGCTCACCCCGACCTTCGCCGGAGTCTCCTTTGCGCACCTCGACCGCGTCGGCAGCGTGCAGTGGCCGTGCAACGAGGCGAACCCGACGGGCACGCCGATCATGCACCGCGATCGTTTCGTGCGTGGACTCGGCAAGTTCACCCCGACGCCATACGTGCCGACCGAGGAGCGCTCGACGCGCAAGTTCCCGCTGTTGCTCACCACCGGTCGCATCCTCAGCCAGTACAACGTGGGTGCGCAGACCCGCCGCACGAAGAACGTGAAGTGGCACCCGGAAGACATCCTCGAAATCCATCCCGCAGACGCCGAAGAGCGCGGCGTACGCGAGGGCGAAGAAGTGACGATCTCGAGCCGCGTCGGTGCGACCGTGCTGCGCGCACACATCACCGATCGCGTGGCACCGGGCGTCGTCTACACGACCTTCCACCACCCCGTGAGCGGCGCAAACGTCGTGACCACCGAGAACAGCGACTGGGCGACCAACTGCCCCGAGTACAAGGTGACGGCCGTCCAGGTCTCCCCTGGACGCAGCGCCTCAACCGTCGAACTCGACCACCCCGAGCACCGTCTCGGCGCGCTCGTGCGAATGGCCAACCAGATCGCCCGCCAGTGGGCCGCCGACTCGAGCGCGGACGCCGTCAGCGCCACCGTGTATCACCTCGAGAACTTCTGGGAACACGACATGCGCGTGGATCTCGCCCGCGCGGTCGACACCGGTTCGGTGACCGTGGACGACCTCGTCATCGAGGCGGTTCGTCGCCTCACCGTGCACGCCTAGTTTTCGGCGTTCACCATCGCAAGCGTCACCCTGCCGAGCAGCGCCATGCCGACGTGGCACGCGGCAACGACCAAGAGTGCGCGGGAGACGCTCGACGCAGCTGCCACGCTCGACCACACGCTCGACCCGATCGACATCCCGAACCACACGACGAGCATCGACAACGACGTCCCGCGCCCACGCAGCCAGTCGGGCAACTCGAGGAGATACCGCGACCAGTAGGTGTTCATCGTCGCCATCTGCGCTGCACCAACGACGAGAACGCACACCACACCGACGCCCACGTTCGGCGTCACCGCGAATGATGCCACACCCAATCCCCACACGACGCTCGTGACGACCACGATGCGCTCCTCCGACAACCTGCCGCGGAGCCGTGGAACCACGAGAATGCCGAGCACCGAACCGAGACCGAGCGCTCCTGCGAGCAAGCCGTAGCCGAACGACCCGGCATCGAGTTCCTTGGACGCAACGACCGGCACGAGCGACAACAATCCCGACGACGTGATGCCGACACCCATGATGCGGATCGACACCCCGCGGGTTCGGGGATTGCGCCACACGAAGGCCAGTCCTTCACGGATCGCGGCGTTGACCCTCGTCGGACGTCGCTCAAGATCGATGGTGTGGCGGAAATGGTGAGCAACGAAGAGGATGCCGATGAACGACACCGCATTCACGATGAACACGACGCCCGCATCGGATGACGCGATGACGAGTCCGGCGAGCGCCGGGCCGACCGTCTGGGCGATGTTGCGCGAGGCGGAGTCAAGCCCGAGTGCCTGGGGTACGAGTTCGCGTCCGACGAAGTGCGGCGTCGCGGCCATGAACACCGGTGCCGACAGCGTCATCACGACGGACTCGAGGAAGGTTCCGGCGAGGAGCACGGAGACCGACATCGAACCGGAGATCACGAGCACGCCGAGGATGGCGGCAATCGAGAGCGCGATGACCTCGGTGATGTACAGCAACTTGGCGCGGTCGACGATGTCGGCGATCGCACCCGCGTGCAACGCAAGGAGGAATCCGGGGACCGCCCAGGCGGTCTGCACGAGGCCGATCAGGTCGGCGAATCGGTGAGCAACGTCATCTGCCAGCTCGCTGCGGCGATGTGCATGAAGCTCCCCACGTTGGACACGAGGGCCGCGATCCAGACGTAGCGATAGACGCGGATGGCAAGCGGTGCCCACGGCCCCCTCGAGTTCACCTCGGACATCTGGTCAGACGGGAACGTTCGAGGTGAAGCGCATGACCCCGTCGTCGACCGGCGACTTGCGGAACAGGTCGATGTCGCGCTTGTAGTCCTGCGGGTTGAGCCACGGTTCCCGGTCACCCTGCTTGGGCATGAGGTGCATCACGCGGTTCATGTATCCCGGGGTGAAGCCGTCCACCCACGGTCTCTGCGGCATCGACTCCTCGCCGTCCCTCAACGTCGGCGTGCACACCGTGGCCCCGACTTTTTCCATGTGGTTGAGCACTCGACAGACGTACTCACAGGTGAGGTCCGCGCGCAGCGTCCACGAGGCGTTGATGTACCCGAACGACGTCGCGAGGTTCGGCACGCCCGAATACGACATGCCCTTGTACGTCCAGGTCGCGGAGAAATCGATCGGCTCGCCGTCCCTGAAGAAGTCGACCTCACCGAGGGTCACGAGGTGCAGTCCCGTCGCCGTCACGATCACGTCGGCATCAATTCTGGAACCAGAGTTCAGCTCGATCCCCCGTGCATCGACCGTGCGAATCGTGTCGGTGACGATGGACGCGGTGCCGGCCTTCAGCGCCTCGAACAGGTC
>RFNE01000210.1 GCA_009927375.1 Actinomycetota bacterium
CCAATCACCCTGTCCACGAATCGAAGTACTGGTTCGACCGACTGAGGGTGCCCGAAGTCCAACACGAAGTGCCGCACACCGATCTCGACGAGTCGTTGGAGTTCCTCGAGGAACTGATCGGCTTCGCTGTCCGACTCAGGGAGTCCCTTCTCGATCGTCAATGAGATTTCGACATCCAAGGGATCACGACCAGCGCGTTCGGCGTGTTCACGCACGATGTCACGCTTCTTCATCCAACGCTCGACGCTCCCTTGCAGCGACGCGTTCCATACGTCCGCGACCCTGCCGACGAGCGGTAGCCCGACCTGCTCGCCGTATGCACCGATGCAAATCGGAGGCACCACTTCCGGCCGTGGTGGCGCGGACGCCTCGGAGATCTTGTAATGCACGCCTTCGAAGCTCGGGGCGTCTTGAGTCCACATCGCGCGACAGATGTGGACGAGCTCTTCGAGTTGGGCGAATCGAACCGACGGTTTCGGGAACGGGTAACCGTAGGCGTGATATTCGTCCTCTCGCCATCCCGCGCCGATGCCGAGCATGAACCTGTTCCCCGACAGCACCTGCAGCGTTGCCGCCATCTTGGCGGTGAGCGCCGGATTTCGGTAGCCCTGGCCAAGGACGTGGTGAGTGACCAAGACCTTGGGAAATTTCGCTGCCAGCCAAGTGAGTGTCGTCCACGCCTCGAGGAACGGGTCGGTACGCGAGTCAAAACCATAGAAGTGGTCGGCAATCCACAGTGAGTCGAAATGCTCGAGAGCGGTCGGGAGGATGTGTTGCTCCTGATACAGGACGATCGACTGATGATCGCTCCACTTGTTCCCGATCACCGGGGACAGCCAGCCGAACTTGACGGTGTTCATTGGACCCGTCACGCGCCTTGTGCGCCGAACGAATCGGCGTCCGGATAGGGAAACCACTCGGGGTCGGGCTCCGCGCGTGGGGCGATCATCACCATCTTTGAACGTCGGAACTGATCCAGGCCTTCGGCGCCGAGTTCACGTCCCGATCCGGTGAGCTTGCGCCCTCCGAACGGCACCGCGTCGTTGTCGTTGAGCGGCGTGTTCACCCACACGATCCCCGACTCGATCTCGTGAATGGCCCTGAACGCCTCCTCGAGAACCTCGGTGTAGATGTTCGCACCGAGTCCGAGTTCGGAGTCGTTCGCCAGGCGAATCGCCTCATCGAGATCAGCCACGCGACAAATCGGCGCAATCGGGCCGAAGCACTCGCCATGCATGATCTCGTGATCGTGGGACACCTCAAGGATCGTTGGCTCGTAGAACGCACCCTTCGGGAGGTGCGCAGGTCGACGCCCGCCCGTGACGACACGCGCGCCTTGCTCGACGGCACGCGCAACGAGTCGTTCGACTCGATCCCTCTCCCGACTCGATGCGAGCGGGCCGATGTCAACGGCATCGAGGCCGCTCCCGATGCGCAGTGATCGGGTCTGCTCGACGAAGGCGCGGAGGAAATCGTCGTAGATGTCGGTGTGGACGTAGAAGCGCTCTGCCGACGTGCACACTTGGCCACAGTTGAGGAACGCGGCGAACGTCGCGCCGCGTGCGACCGCATCGAGCGGCGCCGACGGCATCACGATGAACGGATCATTCCCTGATGCCTCCGTGAGCACGGGCTTGAAGCGCTCGGCGGCGGTCTTGGCGACTGCGCGCGCTGCGGCGACGCTGCCAGTGAAGGCGACGCCGTGGGTGTGTTCGTGGCCGACCAGAGCTTGGCCGACCTCTGCTCCACCGGTCAGGACTTGCACGAGCCCGGCAGGAAGATGCTCGAACGCCCTCATCACCGACAGCAACGTGAGCGACGTCAGTTCCGAAGGCTTGACGATGATCGCGTTTCCGGCAGCAAGTGCACCTGCCGCCTGCCAGCCGAAGAGCAAGACCGGAAAGTTGAACGGAACGATCGACACGATGACCCCGAGGGGCTCCTTCAGCGTCATGTGCATCTGGCCGACAATCGCCGGTCCGGCGATGCGACCCTGGTCGTGACGAGCGAGTTCCGCGTAGTAGCGGAATGCGGAAGCCGAAGCGCCACCTTCCCAGTTCGACTCGCGGTAGGGCTTGCCCATCTCGCGTGTCAGACACTCACCCGTCTCGGGGCTGAGTTCGAGCAACTTTGCTGCGACCTCGTGGAGTGCTGCCGCTCGATCGAGCGCGCTCATCGCCCACCA